>JBBFMG010000270.1:0-2894 GCA_037478575.1 Burkholderiales bacterium
TCGCCTGGGACAACGAACACCCCTACAATTCCTCCTCCAACACCAACCCGAGTGCCAAAGGTGGTGGACTCATACAGGTGGTTGACAACTGCCCGGGGGCTCTCTAAAATCCGCTGTCTTTTCAGCAGCCCGGAATATAAACCGACCCGCCGCAAGCCAAACGGGGACGGCTCGGGCGATGGATCAACAGACGTTGGGACGGCGCAGACTGGCGCGCCGTCCCTTCGTTTTTAGCCAAAGGAACACGTATTTATGCCAACGATCAACCAACTGGTGCGCAAGGGGCGCAAGGCACCCGTGTCCAAGAGCAAGGTGCCTGCGCTGCAGGGCTGTCCGGCCAAGCGCGGCGTGTGCACGCGTGTGTACACCACCACCCCGAAAAAACCGAACTCGGCGCTGCGCAAGGTGGCCAAGGTGCGCCTCACCAACGGCTTCGAGGTCATCAGCTACATCGGCGGTGAAGGGCACAACCTGCAGGAGCACTCGGTGGTGTTGATCCGCGGCGGACGCGTCAAGGACCTGCCGGGCGTGCGTTACCACATCGTGCGCGGCAGCCTGGATACCGCCGGCGTCAAGGACCGCAAGCAGGGCCGTTCCAAGTACGGCGCCAAGCGGCCCAAGGCAGGCTGACGCCTTTGGCCAGCGCGGCCCTGAGCGAACCCAGAATCTGACAGACCGAGGAAAGCATGCCACGTCGTAGAGAAGTTCCCAAACGCGAGATCCTTCCCGATCCCAAGTTCGGCAGCGCGGAAGTGTCCAAGTTCATCAACGTGCTGATGATCGGGGGCAAGAAGTCGGTTGCCGAGCGCATCATGTACGGCGCGCTGGAGCAGATCGCCAAGAAGAGCGGCAAGGACCCGGTGGAAGTGTTTTCCCAGGCGCTGGCCAATGCCCGTCCCATGGTGGAGGTGAAGAGTCGGCGTGTCGGCGGCGCCAACTACCAGGTGCCGGTGGAAGTGCGTCCCTCCCGCCGCGTGGCGCTGGCCATGCGCTGGCTGCGTGACGCAGCGCGCAAACGCAGCGAGAAATCCATGGGCATGCGCCTGGCCAACGAGCTGATGGATGCGGCCGAGGGGCGTGGCGGCGCAGTGAAGAAACGCGAGGAAGTGCATCGCATGGCGGAGGCCAACAAGGCGTTCTCCCATTTCCGCTTCTGAAGGCGGGTCGATCCAACACGGGCGTGCGCCGCGAGTGACGGCGGCGCGTTGCCGACTTGCAGAATTTGAGGCTTATTCAAAGTGGCACGTAAAACACCCATCGAGCGATACCGCAACATCGGTATCTCGGCGCACATCGACGCCGGCAAGACCACGACCACCGAGCGCATCCTGTTCTACACCGGGGTGTCCCACAAGATCGGCGAGGTGCACGACGGCGCTGCGATCATGGACTGGATGGAGCAGGAGCGGGAGCGCGGCATCACCATCACCTCCGCGGCGACCACCTGCTTCTGGAAGGGCATGGACGGCAGCTTCCCGGAGCATCGCATCAACATCATCGACACCCCGGGCCACGTGGACTTCACCATCGAGGTGGAGCGTTCCATGCGTGTGCTGGACGGTGCCTGCATGGTCTATTGCGCGGTGGGTGGCGTGCAGCCCCAGTCGGAGACCGTGTGGCGCCAGGCCAACAAGTACAAGGTGCCGCGCCTGGCCTTCGTCAACAAGATGGACCGCACCGGCGCCAATTTCTTCCGGGTGGAAGAGCAGATGCGCACCCGCCTCAAGGCCAACCCGGTGCCCATCCAGGTGCCCATCGGTGCCGAGGAGAACTTCAAGGGTGTGGTGGACCTGATCCGCATGAAGGCCATCATCTGGGACGAGGCCTCCCAGGGCACCCGGTTCGAGCTGGCTGACATTCCCGCCGATCTCGTGGACACCTGCAAGAAGTGGCGGGAGAAGATGGTGGAAGCCGCCGCCGAGGCTTCCGAAGAACTGATGAACAAGTATCTGGAGGAAGGCGACCTGTCCGAGGCGGAAATCAAGCAGGGCCTGCGGGCGCGCACCATTGCCTCCGAGATCGTGCCCATGCTGTGCGGCTCGGCGTTCAAGAACAAGGGCGTGCAGGCCATGCTGGATGCGGTGATCGAATTCCTGCCCTCGCCGGTGGATATTCCGGCGGTCAAGGGCGAAACCGAAAACGGCGAGCCGGCGGAACGCAAGGCCTCCGATGATGAGCCCTTCTCGGCGCTGGCGTTCAAGATCATGAGCGACCCCTACGTGGGCCAGCTGACCTTCTTCCGCGTCTATTCCGGGGTGGTCACCTCCGGTGACACCATCTACAACCCGGTCAAGGGGCGCAAGGAACGCATCGGCCGCCTGCTGCAAATGCACGCCAACCAGCGCGACGAGATCAAGGAAGTGCGTGCCGGCGACATTGCCGCTGCGGTGGGCCTGAAGGAAGCCAGCACCGGCGATACCCTGTGCGATCCGGCCAACCCCATTATCCTGGAGCGCATGGAGTTCCCCGAGCCGGTGATCCACGTTGCGGTGGAGCCCAAGACCAAGGCTGACCAGGAGAAAATGGGCATCGCCCTGAGCCGTCTGGCCCAGGAAGACCCGTCCTTCCGGGTGCGCACCGACGAGGAATCCGGCCAGACCATCATCTCCGGCATGGGCGAGCTGCACCTGGAGATCATCGTCGACCGCATGCGCCGTGAGTTCGGCGTCGAGGCCAACGTGGGCGCGCCGCAGGTGGCCTACCGCGAGGCCATCCGCAAGGCCGTGGAGGTCGAGGGCAAGTTCGTCAAGCAGTCCGGTGGCAAGGGCCAATACGGCCACGTCTGGATCAAGATGGAGCCCAATGAGCCGGGCAAGGGCTACGAGTTCATCGACGCCATCAAGGGCGGCACCGTGCCGCGCGAATACATCCCGGCGGTCGACAAGGGCCTGCAG
>JBBFMG010000271.1:0-2815 GCA_037478575.1 Burkholderiales bacterium
CGAGCAGGTAGCCGTGGCGTGACGGTAGTATATGATCGTCCGGGATGCGACACATAAGCAATGGACGGCATGGCGTCAAGAGGAGAGGGCGGTGGCCCGGCTGGCCGCGGACGTGCCGGGGAGCGAAGCTAGGGGCCCCGTTCCACCGGCAGGCGCTCGGCCTTCCACTCGGGGAAGCCTTCTTCCAGCCGACGCGCCCGGTAGCCCTTCTTGCGCAGGGTGATCACCGCATCGAGGGCGAACATGCAGTAGGGGCCGCGGCAGTAGGCGACGATTTCCTGGTCCTTGGGCAGGGTTTTGAGGCGCTTGGGCAGGAGGTCGATGGGAATGTTGACGGCGCCAGGGATGTGGCCGGCGGCAAATTCCGAGGGGGGCCGCACGTCGATCACCATGACCTCCCCCTTCTTCACCAGCTGGAGCAGTTCTTCGCGCCTGACCGGCTTGAGGCCGTCGCGGTTGTCGAAGTTCTCACGCACGATGCGCTCCACCTCGGCCAGCTGGCGCTCGGCCACGCTGCGCAGGCAGGACAGCAGCTTGGGAATTGACGGATCGCTCAGGCTGTAGATCACCTGCAGCCCGTCGCGGCGCGAGGTCACCAGACCGCCGTCGCGCAGGATCTGCAGGTGGTGGAAGGTGTTCGCCACCGACATGCCGCTGGCCTGGGCCAGTCCTTCCACGCTGCGCTCGCCCTGGCCCAGGGCCTCCAGCAGTTCCAGCCGGCCGGGCTGGGCCAGCGCCTTGGCGACGCGCGCGAGTTGTTCGTACAGGCGTTTCTTGGGTGGCAGCGGTGTGTTCATCGCACTATTCAAACAAATGTCTTAATGCCGTGCAATCAGCCCCTCGCGCTGGCGCGGAGGGCGGGGTAGAGTAGGACTGCGACGAGGGAGGGGCGGATGGCGGAACACCAAACCCGGGTGCCGGTGACCCTGGGCCAGGCTTCCAGGTACTGGTTCAAGCTCGGCTTCATCAGCTTCGGCGGCCCCGCCGGGCAGATTGCCATGATGCACCAGGAACTGGTGGAGAGGCGGCGCTGGATTTCCGAGCGGCGCTTTCTGCATGCCCTCAACTACTGCATGCTGCTGCCGGGGCCGGAGGCCATCCAGCTCGCGATCTACATTGCCTGGCTGATGCACGGCGTGCGCGGCGCGGTGGTCGCCGGCGTGCTGTTCTTCCTGCCGGCGTTCCTGCTGCTGTCGCTGCTGGCGGGCCTCTATCTGGCGTTCGGGGACGTACCGCTGGTGCAAGGAATCTTCTACGGCATCAAGCCGGCGGTGGTGGCGGTGGTGCTGTTCGCCGCATGGCGCATCGGCTCGCGCGCATTGAACAGTGGAATCCTGTGGGGCATGGCGGCGCTGGCCTTCGTCGGGATGTTCTTCTTCGACATCGGCTTTCCATGGATCGTGCTGGCGGCGGGCATGCTCGGCGCGCTCGGCGGAAAGTTTCTGCCCGCGAGTTTCCACGGCGGCGGGCATGGCGCGAGCAACAGGGACTACGGTCCGGCGCTGATCGACGACCACACGCCCACCCCCGCCCATGCCGTATTTTCCTGGAGCGGGCTGATCGTGAAGCTCACCGTTTTCGTGCTGATCTGGGGCGCCGTCATGTTGGCCGTCAGCGACAGCCGCGCGCTCACCGACATGGGCAGCTTCTTCACCAAGGCCGCCTTCCTCACCATCGGCGGTGCCTATGCCGTGCTGCCCTACGTCTACCAGGGCGCGGTCGAGCACTACGGGTGGCTCACCGGCCCGCAGATGATGGACGGTCTCGCTTTGGGCGAGACCACGCCGGGGCCGCTGATCATGGTGGTGACCTGGATCGGCTATCTGGGTGGGGTGGCCAAGGGCGTGTCGGAATCTCCAGTCGCCGCCGGCATGGCCGGCGCCGCGGTGGCGACCTTCTTCACCTTCCTGCCGTCCTTCCTGTTCATTCTGGCCGGCGGGCCGCTGGTGGAAGCCACCCGCAGCGAATTCAGGTTCACGGCGCCGCTCACGGCCATCACCGCCGCGGTGGTGGGGGTGGTCTTCAACCTCGCGCTGTTCTTCGCCTGGCATACCTTCTGGCCGCACGGCCACGCGGCGGCACCCTTTGCCGGCGGGATCGATCTGTTCGCAGTGGCGCTGAGCGTGGTCGCCGGCGCAGCGCTCTGGCGCTACAAGATCGACATCATGCGGGTGATCGGCCTGTGCGCGCTGGCCGGGCCGGTCTGGCAGTTCGTCCTCAAGGCCGCGGCCGGGGTCTAGCCGCCGGTGCCGCCGGCGTTGCCGCTTGCCGGTGGGAGCAGGCTCTCGATCTTGCCCGTGGGATCGGCCTCGTCCCATTCCAGGGAGCCGGCCACTGCATAGCGGATCATGCCTTCCGCGTCCACCACGAAGCTCGTCGGGAAGACGTGCACCTTCCACGCCTTCATGGCCTCGCCCCGGGGGTCCAGCAGGATGGTGAAGTCGATGGTCGCATCCCGGAACTCCTTGAGGAAGTCGCGGATTTCCTTTTCCGTTTCCGCCATGTCCACAGCCAGGATGGCGAAGGGTTTGTCCCGCATCAGGGTCTTCAGGCGCTGCATGGAGGGCATCTCGGCGCGGCAGGGCGGGCACCAGGTGGCCCAGAAGTTCACCAGCACCACCTTGCCGCGATAGTCGGCGAGGTCGTGCCGCTTGCCGTTGAGGTCCTGCAGCACGAGAGGCGGCGCGGGGCGCGGTGTGACGGGCTTGAGCTCTGCCGCGGCGAGCAGGGGCGGAAACAGGACGAGGCAAAGCAGGGCGAGGAGGGCGCGCATCATTTCGGTTTCTCGGCTGGCAGGTTGAGGAGAGCATCGCGG
>JBBFMG010000272.1:0-2804 GCA_037478575.1 Burkholderiales bacterium
CCTGCGTAACCTGTTCTACGGCTACCACGATACCGGCTGGGCGGCGGTGGAGACCAACATCCTCGCCGAGCTGGGCATCAGCCCGCTCACCAGGAACGAGTTCACGGACGAAATCCTGCACCAGTTCCAGGAGAGCCTGAACTGACGCCCGCGTTCAGTCGAGCCAGCGGCGTGCGTTGCGGAACATGCGCAGCCAGGGGCCGTCCTCCCCCCACTCCGGGGGATGCCAGGAATGCTGCACGGTCCGGAACAGGCGTTCCGGATGGGGCATCATGATGGTGAAGCGACCATCGCCCGTGGTGAGACCGGTAATACCTTCCGGCGAACCATTGGGATTCAGGGGATAGGTCTCCGTGGGCCTGCCGTGATGGTCCACGTAGCGCAGCGCCACGTGGGCGCGGGCACGCTGCTCGGGGTTTGCGAATTCCGCATAGCCCTCGCCGTGGGCCACCACGATGGGCAGACGGCTGCCCGCCATGTCGCGCAGGAAAATCGACGGACTGTCCGTCACCTCCACCAGCACGAAGCGGGCCTCGAATTGCTCCGACCGGTTGCGCACGAAGTGAGGCCAGTCAGCCGCCCCCGGAATGATCTCGTGCAGGTTGCTCATCATCTGGCAGCCATTGCACACGCCCAGGGCGAAGGAATCGCCGCGCTGGAAGAAGGCTTCGAATTCGTCCCGTGCCCGGGGATTGAACAGGATGGACTTGGCCCAACCCTCCCCTGCCCCCAGCACGTCGCCGTAGGAGAAGCCGCCGCAGGCGACGAAACCGGCGAAATCCCGAAGACCGACACGGCCGCCAATGATGTCGCTCATGTGCACGTCCACCGCCTCGAATCCGGCGCGGTGGAAGGCGGCCGCCATCTCCACCTGACCGTTCACGCCCTGCTCGCGCAGGATGGCCACCCGCGGCCGGGCGCCGCGGGCGATGTAGGGCGCGGCAATGTCCTCGGCGGGGTCGAAGGTGAGCCGCACGTTGAGCCCGGGATCGTCCACCTCCAGCAGCCGGTCGAACTCCTCCTGGGCACACTGGGGATTGTCCCGCAGGCGCTGCATGTGAAAGCTGGTCTCGGCCCAGATGCGCTGCAGGTGTGCGCGGGGCGCGGCGTAGATCTCCGCACCGTTGCGCAGCAGACGAATGGTATCGTCTGCGTTCAGAGTGCCGATCACGTGCAGCTCGCTGCGCAGGCCCGCGGCGAAGAACGCATCCAGCACAAGCCGCGTGTCGGTGCGACGCACCTGCAGCACCGCGCCCAGTTCCTCGTTGAACAGCACCGGATAGATGTGGGGCGAATAGGCACCGGGGGGCAGCTCCGGTTCCGGCTCGCCACGCCGCTCCACGCCCGCGCGGATCTGGTCGAAGCAGAGTTCGTCCAGATCCACCGTGATGCCCGTGTGACCGGCGAAGGCCATCTCGCACAGGGTCACCAGCAGGCCACCGTCGGAGCGGTCGTGGTAGGCCAGGATCTTGCCCGCCCGGTTCAGATCCTGCACGGTCTCGAAGAAAGCCCTGAGCTTGCCCGGGTTGACCACGTCGGGGCAGCGGTCGCCCAGCTGGCCATACACCTGGGCCAGGGCGGAGCCCCCCAGGCGGCCGCGCCCCGCCCCCAGGTCGATGAGGATGAGATCCGTCTCGCCGCAGTCGGTACGCAACTGGGGCGTGAGGGTGCGGCGCGCATCGTACACCGGGGCGAAACCCGACACGATCAGCGACACCGGCGCCGTGACTTCCTTGCGCCGGCCGTTTTCCTCCCAGACGGTCTTCATGGACAGGGAATCCTTGCCCACGGGAATCGAGATGCCCAGGGCCGGGCACAGATCCATGGCCACCGCGCGCACGGTGTCGAACAGGGCCGCATCCTCGCCCGGATGGCCCGCGGGCGCCATCCAGTTGGCGGAGAGCTTGATGTCCGAGAGCTTCTCGATGGGCGCGGCGGCGAGATTGGTGATCACCTCCCCCACCGCCATGCGCCCGGAAGCCGGGGCGTCGATGAGGGCGAGGGGCGTGCGCTCGCCGAGGGCGAAAGCCTCGCCCAGGCAGGTGTCGTAGCCCATGAGGGTGACGGCGCAATCCGCCACCGGCACCTGCCACGGCCCCACCATCTGGTCCCGGGCGGTGAGTCCGCCCACGGTCCGGTCACCGATGGTGATGAGAAAGGTTTTGGCGGCCACGGCAGGCAGACGCAGCACCCGCTCCACGGCCTCTTCGAGCCGCATGGACGAGAAATCCAGGGACGGCAGGCTGCGCGCCACATGAGTCACGTCGCGGGTCATGCGCGGCGGTTTGCCCAGGATGATGTCGAGATCCACGTCCACCGGCAGATTGCCGAAATGGGGATCTTCCACCCGCAGGTGGGGCTCGGCGGTGACGCTGCCCAGCACCGCGAAGGGGCAGCGCTCCCGTTCGCAGATTTCCCGGAAACGGTCCAGGCTCTCGGGACGGATGGCGAGCACGTAGCGCTCCTGCGCCTCGTTGCACCAGATCTGCATGGGTGACATGCCCGGTTCCTCGATGGGAATCCTGCGCAGATCGAGTCGCGCCCCATGGTGGCTGGCATGTACCAGCTCGGGCAGGGCATTGGACAGGCCGCCCGCGCCCACGTCGTGGATGGACAGGATGGGATTGGCCTCACCCAGCTGCCAGCAGCGGTCGATCACCTCCTGGGCACGGCGCTGCATTTCCGGGTTGCCCCGCTGCACCGAGTCGAAATCGAGATCTTCGGCATTGGCGCCGGTATCCATGCTGGAAGCCGCGCCCCGGCCAGATCCGCCAAGAGCGGCTCGAGGGCCTCACTTACGTGCT
>JBBFMG010000273.1:0-2799 GCA_037478575.1 Burkholderiales bacterium
CTGCACCGGCGGCGCGGCATAGGTGACGGGGCCGCCCGCCTGGGTGCGGGTGATGCGGACTTTCTCCTCGCCCTCGGTGATTTCCAGCTCGGCGATGCCGGACTCCTGAACCAGGTCGATCAGCTTCTTCAGCTTGCGCAAATCCATGATGACGGGTTCCTCAGTTCTGCAGCGCGTATTCCAGGGCCAGCTCGTAGCCCAGCGCCCCGAGACCGCTGATGACGCCCACCGCCCGGTCGGACAGGTAGGAGTGATGGCGGAAGGGCTCCCGCGCGAACACGTTGGACAAATGCACCTCGATGAAAGGGATGCCCACGGCGGTGAGGGCATCCCGGAGGGCGACGCTGGTGTGGGTAAAGGCCGCCGGGTTGATCAGGATGAAATCCACGCCTTCTTCCCGCGCCGCATGGATACGCTCGATCAGGGCGGCCTCGCCATTGCTCTGGAACGTCTCCAGCCGTGCCCCGGCGGCCTCCGCCCGGCGTTTCAGGCGGGTGTCGATCTCCGCCAGGGTGACGCGGCCGTAATGCTCCGGCTCGCGGCTACCCAGGAGATTGAGATTCGGCCCATGGAGAACCAGGATGTTCTTCTTGTTGGTGCCGGCTGGCCGGCCCGGGCTCCCCGCGGCGGGGGCTTGTTTTTTCATGGGCGCAAGTTTGCCGCAATTCGGTGGAACTTGTCCATATCTTCGGCGAAGATGGCGCCAGCATGTCCTCGACCCGCGCAGCCGTCACAGCAGGGAAGGCAGCAGTTGGTCGAGTTCGGCTTCGTTGAGCGTGCCCAGGCGGGTGGCGACGATGCGGCCTTCCCGGTTGAGGATCACGCTGAAGGGCAGCGCACCCCGGCTGCCCAGGGTGCGGGCGAGGGCCGCGCCCTCCGCGCCGCCCAAAAGCAGGGGATAGTTGATGCCCAGTTCCCGGGCGAAGGCTTCCACCGCCGCCGGCTCGTCCAGGGCGATGCCCACGAAGCTGAAGCCGCGCGCCCCGTAGCGTGTCTGCACCCGGATGAATTCCGGCATTTCCGCGCGGCAGGGCGGGCACCAGGTGGCCCAGAAGTTGAGCACGACCACCTGGCCGCGCCAGCGGGCGAGGGCCTGGGGCTGGCCCTGCAGATCCGGGAAGGTGATGGCATAGAGGGCTTCCGGCGTCATGCCGGCGGGCGGCGCGGGGCGGCTGTGGCGTTCGCCTGCCCAAAGGCCCAGGACGAGCGCGACCAGGGCCACCACCCCGATCAGCAGCCACTGCGCCCGGGTCCCCATGGCCTTACTTCAGCGCCGTGTCGATGCTCTGCAGGAATTTCTCGGGGGGCTGGTAGCCCACCACCCGGTAACGTTCCCTGCCCTCGCCATCCAGGAAGATGATTCCGGGGGGGCCGAACAGGTTGAAGCGTTTGAGCAGTTTCTTGTCCGCCTCGTCGTTGCGGGTGACGTCGATCTTGAGCAGGGTCACCCCTTTAAGGCGTTCCACCACGCGCGCATCACTGAAGGTGAAACGCTCCATTTCCTTGCAGGAGACACACCAGTCGGCGTAGAAGTCCACCATCACCGGTGTGCCGCGCGCGCCAGCCAGGCGCGTGTCGAAATCGGCCGCAGGCACCTTCTCGAACTTCAGGCCGGTGGTTTCCGCGGCCGCTGCGGCGGCGGGCGCCGGCCGCAGTCCGGCCAGGGGCTGCAGGATGTCCCGGCTGCCGGACAGGGCGCCAATCAAAAGCGAGGCACCCATCAGGAGGGCGATCACCCCCACGCCTTTCCAGAACTTGCGGAAGCCCGAGGCACCCGGCGGCAGGGGATCGATGGCGTGCAGGTAGATGGCGGAGACGATCAGCAACGCCGCCCACAGCAGCATGTGCACCACGGCGGGAATCACCGGCGAGATGAGCCAGATGGCCACGCCCAGCAGCATGACGCCGAAGAAGGCCTTGACCGCGTTCATCCAGGCCCCGGCGCGGGGCAGGAGGGCGCCGCCCGCGACCCCCACCACCAGCAGCGGCACGCCCATGCCCAGGGCCATGGCGAACAGGGCCGAGCCACCCAGCCACACGTCCCGCGTCTGGCCGATGTAGAGCAGCGCTCCGGCCAGGGGCGCGGCCACGCAGGGCCCCACGATCACGGCGGACAGCACGCCCATGAGGAACACCCCCGTGAGGTTGCCGCCCTGGATGCGGTTGGCCTTCTCGGTGAAACGGCTCTGGATGAAGTTGGGCATTTGCAGTTCGTAGAAGCCGAACATGGAGAAGGCCAGCGCCACGAAGACCAGGGCGAAGGCACCCAGCACCCAGGGATTCTGCAGGGCGGAGGAGATCAGCGCACCGGAGAGTCCCGCCACCACGCCGGCGATGGCATAGGTCACCGCCATGCCCAGCACGTAGGAAAGGGAGAGCATGAAACCCTGCATCTTGGTGAGCTGTTTGCCCTGTCCGACGATGATGCCGGACAGGATGGGAATCATGGGGAAGACACAGGGCGTGAGGGCAAGCAGCAGGCCGAAGCCGAAGAAAATGGCGACGATGGCCCAGAAACTGCCTTCCTGGAACAGGCGTGCAATGGCCGAGGATTCATCCTCCGCCTGGGTGCCGTTCTGCGCTGCGGCGGGTGGGGTCGCCGGGGTGGGCGCGGGCGCCGGTTGCGTGACCTGCGCGGCAGGTGCCGGTGGGGTAGCCTCGGGGACGGATGCCGGTGTTGCTGCAGGTTCAGGCGTGGCAGCCGCCGCGGCCGGCAGATCCAGGGTGAAGCGGCGGGTGGCGGGCAGGTAGCACACCCCCTTGTCGGCGCAACCCTGCCAGCCCGCCTCCAGCACGATG
>JBBFMG010000274.1:0-2755 GCA_037478575.1 Burkholderiales bacterium
CACGTGGGCGGCGGCATGGGCCGCCGCAGCCCGGTACACTTCCAACCCGGACACCGTCTGGCCGTCTGGCGTGACGAAGTCGTCATAAGCATCCGGCAGATGGATGAAATAGTCCTCGATGTAAGGCTTGTAGCCCTCGCGGGTCTCGAAGTCCCCCGAGGTGGGTTTCATGAAGAAATCCCGACCCCACAGGGCGCGCAAATACATGTTGATGCGCCGCTGCACGTCGATGAACAGGGTGCCCTTGCGCTCCTTCTGCAGGACGGCCTGCGACTCCTTGCTCTCCAGCCCGAAGTAGCGGATCTGCGCCTCGTAGTCCGTGCGGTGGGCATGGGCACCCCACAGCGCCCAGCGCCGCAGGCCGCCCAGGGTGAGCTGGGACAGCAGCACGTCCAGCTTGTCCAGCATGGGACGCACGCCGCGCGGCGCCTGCGCCACCAGCACGTTGAGGAACTGCAGATATTTGCGGAACAGGTCGGCATCCCCCAGGCGCCGCGCAGCGGTGGGGGCGGTGGCGAGAATCATCTCGATCACCGCACCGGATGTCTTGGACGCCAGGGTGAGCGCGGTGGTGGCCAGGTCGGACACCACGTCCTCGCCCACTTCCTTGGCCACCAGCGGCGCATTCTCCAGCCACGCCACCACGAGATCGGAGCCGCGCCCCAGGCTCTTCAGCGCCACGGCTCCCTTGAGGTAGTTGTCGAGACCGCGGGGCGAATAGATCTTGGTCGCCTCCACCCAGGTGGCGCGCAGCGCCTCCTGGGAGTCGGGGCTGAGCTCCGCCACCAGATCCTTGTAGTCGTCGAGGTTCACTGACATGGCCAATCCTTACCCACGAGAGCATGGCATCGTGGCGCGCCGGCTTGGACCTGCCCGGTGGCGCCACGTCGCCAGGGTGAGTCGTCCCGGTTCAGAAGAAGGTGGTCACCGCCGCATCCAGCGCGTCGCGCATGTCGGGATCGTCCGTGATGGGGCGCACCAGCGCCACGCGACAGGCGGCCTTGGCGTCGACGCCCTTGGCAATGAGGCTGCCGGCATAGACCAGCATGCGGGTAGAAATGCCCTCATCCAGTCCATGGCCCTTGAGGTTGCGCGCGCGCTCGGCGATGGAGACGAGCTTGTCGGCGATGTCCCTGGACACGCCGGTCTCATGGGCGACGATCTCGGTTTCGATGTCGTGCTCGGGGTAGTTGAAGTCGAGCGCGCCGAAACGCTGCTTGGTGGACTGCTTGAGGTCCTTCATCAGGGACTGGTAGCCCGGGTTGTAGGAGATCACCAGCTGAAAGTCCGGATGGGCGTGGATAAGCTCACCCTTTTTCTCCAGCGGCAGGACGCGCCGGTTATCGGTCAGGGGATGGATCACCACCGTCGTGTCCTGGCGTGCTTCCACCACTTCGTCCAGATAGCAGATGGCGCCATAACGGGCGGCGATGGCGAGCGGACCATCCTGCCAGCGCGTACCCTGGGCGTCGAGCAGGAAGCGGCCCACCAGGTCGGAGGCGGTCATGTCCTCGTTGCAGGCCACCGTAATCAGGGGCTTTTTGAGCTTCCACGCCATGTATTCCACGAAGCGGGTCTTGCCGCAGCCGGTGGGCCCTTTCAGCATCATGGGCATGCGCACGGAATAGGCCGCCTCATAGAGCTCCACTTCGTCCGCCACGGGACGGTAATAGGGCTCCTTCTCGATCATGTACTGTTTGATGATGTCGCTCATTGCTGGCTCCTGGATCGCTTTCGAGTTTTCACCACAGAGGCATGGAGGCACGGACCGCTCTGGGCGCGCCCAGGCCTGTGTCCCCGTGTCTCGGTGGTGCAGAGACAAAAAACCCCCGCCACCTCGCGGCGACGGGGGCTCGCTGACGGACTGGCCCGCGCCGCGTTACACCGGCTTGCCGCGGTAGATCACCATGGCCGAGCCCTGGGACTGGGCGTAGTTGTCATAACCGATCAGGCGCACGTGGTGATTGGGATTGGCCCTGTGGCAGGCCTCTGCCTCGGCCAGGATCTTGTCCACGTCGGTCTCGCCGAACATGGGCAGCTTCCACATGTACCAGTAGTGGTCGAAGGCGTTTTCCGGCTCGGTGTGCTCGATGGCCGGGTTCCAGCCCTTCTTCACGATGTACTCCACCTGCTTGCGGATCTGTTCCTTGTCCATCGCCGGCAGGTAGGAGAAGGTTTCGAACTTGCGGCTCGCGGGATCGGACAGCCGCGATTTGTAATCCATCATTTCAGACATTCGGTTTCCTTTCGCTTCAGCTTATCAATCGGGTTGCCGGGACGGGCCCTGGGCCCGCCCGGGCGGGCGCAGCACCTTTCGTGCA
Organism: Burkholderiales bacterium; assembly: GCA_037478575.1. GTDB lineage: Bacteria > Pseudomonadota > Gammaproteobacteria > Burkholderiales > Thiobacteraceae > Thiobacter. The sequence continues at coordinate 2,322 of JBBFMG010000274.1, forward strand.
GGCTTACTTGTGGGCCACGTCCAGCTTGTCCACCACGTCGAACTCGAACTTGATCTCTTTCCAGGTCTCCATGGCGATCTTGAGTTCGGGCGAATGCTGGGCGGCGCGGGTCAGGATTTCCTTGCCGTCCTTCTCCAGCTGGGCGCCTTCGTTGCGCGCCTGCACGCAGGCCTCGAGGGCCACGCGGTTGGCCGCGGCACCGGCCGCGTTGCCCCAGGGGTGACCCAGGGTACCGCCGCCGAACTGGAGCACCGCGTCGTCACCGAAGATGGTGACCAGCGCCGGCATGTGCCAGACATGGATGCCGCCGGAGGCCACGGCGAAGGCGCCGGGCATGGAACCCCAGTCCTGGTCGAAGAAGATGCCGCGGCTGCGGTCTTCCTTGACGTAGGACTCGCGCAGCAGGTCGATCCAGCCCAGGGTGGAGGCACGGT
>JBBFMG010000275.1:0-2658 GCA_037478575.1 Burkholderiales bacterium
CAGCCGCGAACAGCAGATGCAGCAACCCCCGCCCGGCATCCGGCGCGAGGCGCCGACAGTGCCGGAATTCGACCTGGGCGCCGACCCTGCCAGCCTCCCGGAAACCGAACCGGCCTTCGACATCCAGCGCATCGAGCTCAAGGGCGATGCCCTGCTCGACCCTGATGACGCAGCGCGCCTGGTGGCGCCCTTCACCGGCCTGCGGCTGGGCGAACACCGCATCAACCTGCTGCTGCGGCGCCTGACCGCCGCGCTCATCGACAAAGGCTACATCACCAGCCGCGCCTATATCGGTCCGCAGAACCTTGCCTCCGGCGTGCTCCAAGTGACCCTGGTCGCCGGCCGCATCGAAGCGGTGAAACTCGACGGCAGCGAGGCCAGCGGCTGCTCGCTCGCGCCCCTGCCATTCCGGGCCCAAGACGTGTTGCGCCTGGCCGATCTGGAGCAGGGCGTCGATCAGATCAACCGCCTGCGTTCCCGCCGCGCCGAGATGCAGATCCTGCCCGGCCAATCGCCCGGCGGCAGCGTGGTGGACATCCGCACCCAGGTGCAGGCACCCTGGCGCGTCCACCTCGGCGCCGACAACGCCGGCCAGAAGAGCACCGGCACGATTCGCGGCCGCGTCATGGTCGAGGCCGACAATCCCCTGGGCCTGTTCGACGCCTGGAACCTGACGCACATCCAGAGCGGCGACAGCAAGGCCTCGCTGCTCTCCGTATCCGTGCCCTGGGGCTACAACACCCTGTCCTACACCTACACGGTGTCCGACTACGCGAGCCCCATCCCGGGGCTTTCAGCCGTGATCGCCGGCGATTCCGCCAACCACAGCTTCGCGATCAACCGCGTGATCCAGCGCGATGCGGTGTCCCGGACCGCCCTCGACGCGATGCTCACCCTGCGCCGCGCCCAGCGGGACGTGGCCGGCATTGCGCTCACCCCGCAGGACATGAGCGTGCTGCGGCTGGCCGCCAGCCGGCTGCAGCGCTGGCCAGGAGCGGAGCTGAGCGCCGACCTCGGCTATGTGCGCGGCCTCAGGGCTTTTGGCGCCGAGGCGGACGTGGACGGGCTCAGCACCCCATCGCCCCACTACCAGTTCGAGAAACTCGATTTCAACTTCGCCGCCACCGTGGGCCTCGGCCCGCACTTCGCCTGGCGCGGCAGCGTGACCGGCCAGCGCGCCCAGCGCGGCCTGCAAAGCTCGGAGCAGATCTTCATCGGCGGCGCCGGCACCGTGCGCGGCTTCGAGGAAGGCCAGCTTGCCGGCGACCGCGGCGTTTATACCCGCCACGAGCTGCACTGGACCGACGCCGCGGCGCAGACCCACGCGATTCCCTATCTGTTCTACGACTACGGGCGTGTGCGACTGCTCGCCGACCCGGACTGGAAGCAGCTCGCCGCCCTGGGCGTGGGGGTCCGCGCGGCGTGGCAGGGACTCAGTGCGGAAGTCAACTGGGCCCGGCCCGTTTCCGCCCCCGAGGCCGTTTCCCGCCGCACGCGGCTGCACATCACGCTCGATTACCAATTCTGATGCCCCACAAGGTGACACCATGAAACCGTTCATCTCCCCCGCTCTGCTCGTCGGCTGCGCGCTGTGTGCGTTTACCGGCACGGCCGCCGCCGCCTCCGTCAAAGCGCCCGCCGTGGCCGTGGTCAACGGCAAGCCCATCAGCCAGGCCCGCTTCGACCGCGCGCTGCAGCAGGCCCAGGCAGCGGGCGCGGCGGACAGCGAGGCCTTGCGCGCCGCGATCAAAAACCAGCTCATCGCCCGCGAGTTGTTTCGACAGGAAGCGGAGAAACGCAGGCTGCAGAACGACCCGGAGGTGATCGAGGCGCGCGACAACGCCATGATCGCCCTCTACCTCCGGCGCGAGATCAAGCCGGCGCCGGTGAGCGAGGACCAGGTGCGCGCCCAGTACGAGGCCATCGTCGCCACCCTGGGCGAGAAGGAATACAAGCCGCGGGTGATCGAAGTGAGTGACGCCGCGCTCGCTGCCTCGCTCGCCGAGCAGTTGCAGGCCGACGCCGGCAAATTCGCCGAGCTGGCCCGCGCCCACAGCATCGCGCCCTCGGCCCGGCGCGGCGGCGAGCTCGACTGGGTGTCCTTCCCGACGCCCGTTCAGGCAGGCAAGACCCAGAATCTCCCGCTGTCCGTGGCCGAGGCCATTGCGGGGCTCTCGGCCGGCCAGGTCACGGCCAAGCCGCTCGCCATCGACGGCCGCTACGTCCTGATCAAGCTCGACGAGGTGCGGCCCACCCAGGTGCCGGACTACGCCAAAGCCAGGGTGCCCCTGCGCGAGATGCTGGAGCGCCGCGCGCTGGAACAGGCCACGGCCGAGCTGGTCGCGCGCCTGGTGAAGCACGCACGCATCGAAATCCCGGAAGCCAGGAAGTAAGAGCCGCCGCCCCGCGAGCGGCGCAAAGCGCAAGAACGAGGAATCGGCCATGAACGCACACCAGAACACCAAGCTCGCTGCCCACCCCATCCGCGCGATGGCAGAGGCCCCCCGCATGTTCCCCGCTTCCCGTGTGGGAGCGGGGACGCGGCCGCAGGCCAGCGCCGGCAGGACCGCAGTTCGCCGCCTCATCGCCGGCGTCCTCTCGGGGTGGCTCGCCGTCTCGCCGCTCATCACCCTGCGGGCGGCCTATGCGGGGCCTGTG
>JBBFMG010000276.1:0-2642 GCA_037478575.1 Burkholderiales bacterium
GTCCTTGAGACCATTGTGCCCGCCCGCGCCGCCCCCCCGCTTGAGCCGGGCGGTGCCCGGGGGCAGATCCAGCTCGTCGTGCACCACCAGGATCTCGCCCGGCGCGAGGCGGTAATAGGCCGCCAGGGCCTGCACCGCCTGGCCGCTGGCATTCATGTAGGTCTCGGGCTCGAGCAGCCAGACTTCCCCTCCGTCCACCCGGACGCGCGCCACCCGGCCGTGAAAGCGCCGTTCCGGACGCAGCTCGGCATGGTGCGCCCGGGCAAAGGCGTCCACCAGCCAAAAGCCGGCATTGTGCCGGGTGTCGGCATAGTCGGGACCCGGATTGCCCAGGCCCACCAGGAGGCGGATCGGGGTCATGGCCTCATCCCAGGGTGGCGGCAGCATCCCGCCGGGGTCGCACTCGAAAAAAAGCCCGTCCCGGCTGGGGGACGGGCCGGCTCCATGGCGAGCGGCTTACGCCTGGGTGCCTTCGGCTGCGGCTTCCTCGGCCGCACCGCGCGGCACCACACAGCTGGCCACAGCAAGGTCGTTGCCGTGGCGCAGCTCGACGAACTCCACCCCCGGCGGCAGCTTGATCTCGGACAGGTGGAGGGAATGGCCGGCCTGCAGCCCCGACAGATCCACCTCGATGAATTCCGGCAGGTCCTTGGGCAAGCACAGCACGTCCGCCTCGTTCATGACATGGGTGATGTTGCCGCCCGCGAGCTTCACCCCGGGGGCCACGTCGGCCCCCACGAAATGCAGCGGCACCTTCATGTGGATCTTGGCGTTGGGATCCACACGCTGGAAGTCCAGGTGCATGACCAGCGGCTTCCAGGGATGCATCTGCACGTCGCGCAGCAGCACCTGCTGCTTGTCGCCGTCCACGTCAAGGGTCAGGATGGAGGCGTGGAAGGCTTCGTGCTTGAGCTGGTGGAACACCGTGTTGTGGTCGAGCTCGATGGTGACGGGCGGCTGGTTTCCGCCATACACGATGGCGGGAACGCGGCCGGCGCGGCGCAGGCGGCGGCTCGCACCCGTACCCTGCGTCTTGCGCGCGGTGGCAGTGACTTCGAATTTCATGGTTTGACTCCAGGTTGTGTCGTCCGCGACCAGACGACGGGTTGCCGCCCCCGCCCACGCGGGGACGAAAAACTCACTCCGAAAACAGCGAGGACACCGAATCCTCGTTGCTGATGCGCTGCATGGTCTCCGCCAGCAGCTCCGCCACCGACAGCTGGCGGATGCGGCTGCACGCCCGCGCATCGTCCCGCAGGGGAATGGTGTCGGTCACCACCAGCTCGTCCAGGGCGGAATTGGCGATGCGGCTCACCGCGTTGCCCGACAGCACCGGATGGGTACAGTAGGCCACCACCCGCGCCGCGCCGTGCTCCTTCAGGGCCGCGGCCGCCTCGCACAGGGTGTTGGCGGTGTCCACCATGTCGTCCATGAGGACGCAGGTGCGGTCCTTCACCTCGCCGATGATGTGCATCACCTTGGCCACGTTGGGCTTGGGGCGGCGCTTGTCGATGATGGCCAGATCCGCCTCCAGCCGCTTGGCGAGCGCCCGGGCGCGCACCACGCCGCCCACGTCCGGCGACACCACGATCAGGTTCTCGTAGTTCTGCTTCCACACGTCGCCCAGGAGGATGGGCGAGGCATAGACATTGTCCACGGGAATGTCGAAGAAGCCCTGGATCTGGTCCGAGTGCAGATCCATGGTGAGCACCCGGTCCACACCCGCCACGGTGAGCATGTTCGCCACCAGCTTGGCGGTGATCGCCACCCGCGCCGAACGCGGCCGCCGGTCCTGGCGGGCATAGCCCATGTAGGGAATGGCGGCGGTGATGCGGCCGGCGGAGGCGCGTTTCAAAGCATCCACCATCACCAGGACTTCCATCAGGTTGTCGTTGGTGGGGGTGCAGGTGGACTGGAGCACGAACACGTCCTTGCCGCGGACGTTTTCCAGGATTTCCACCATCACCTCGCCGTCGCTGAACCGGCCGACGATGGCACGGCCCAGGCGCAGGTTCAGCTTGCGCACGACATCCTCGGCAAGCTTGGGATTCGCATTGCCGGTGAAGACCATCATGCCGCCGTGTGCCACGCCTGACCCCTTCGTCTCTATAACGAAAAAAAGCGTGTAAGGGCTACACGCTTTCCTTGCACGGCGCAGCGCGGCTGCGCCGCCCGTGGATGAATCTGGCTGGGGAGGTAGGGATCGAACCTACGCATGCCGGAATCAAAATCCGGTGCCTTACCACTTGGCGACTCCCCAGGGTCTGGCCCCGCGGCCCAGGCATCCGCCCAGAGCCTGGCGTCACCTGTGCCGGAGGGCCTGGAAACCTGCCGGGAAAGCCGGGCTGCCGCCGGCAGTTTCCTAAAAATCGCGCAGCGGGTGATGATCGAGCCCCTGCGCCACGAAACCCTGCATGTCCGCAGGCTTCTGCGCCAGCACCGCGCGCGCCGCCTGCTCCGACCCGAACCCGGCGAACACGCAGGCGCCGGACCCGGTCATGCGCGCATCACCAAACCGGGCAAGCCACGCCAGATGACGGGCCACCTCGGGGTAGCCGTCCTTCGCGCTCGCCATGGCCTTCACCACGTTGCCCGCGTAGGTGGGGTGGTTGTCGCCGAAGTACGAGATGTAGTGCCCGTCC
>JBBFMG010000277.1:0-2561 GCA_037478575.1 Burkholderiales bacterium
TGGGCGGCGCGTTGTGGGTGATGACGTCCTCGTCCACCACCACCTTGGTGACATCCTTCTTGGAAGGCAGCTCGAACATGATGTCGAGCAGGGCATGTTCCAGGATGGAGCGCAGACCGCGCGCGCCGGTCTTGCGCTGCAGGGCCCGCCTGGCGATGGCGGTGAGCGCCTCCTCCCGGAATTCCAGCTCGACGCCTTCCATCGCGAAAAGCTTCTGGTACTGGCGGATGAGGGCATTCTTGGGTTCGGTGAGGATCTGCACCAGGGCCGCTTCGTCCAGCTCCTCCAGGGTGGCGACCACCGGCAGGCGACCGACGAACTCGGGAATGAGGCCATACTTGATGAGATCCTCCGGCTCGACGCTGCGCAGCACCTCGCCGATGGCCTTGCGGTTATCACGACTTTTCACCTCGGCGCCGAAGCCGATACCACCTTTTTCCGAACGGTTGCGGATGATCTTGTCCAGACCATCGAAGGCACCGCCGCAGATGAACAGGATGTTGGTGGTGTCCACCTGGACGAATTCCTGATTGGGATGCTTACGCCCACCCTGGGGTGGCACCGAGGCAATGGTGCCCTCGATCAGCTTGAGCAGGGCCTGCTGCACCCCCTCACCGGATACGTCGCGGGTAATGGAGGGGTTGTCCGACTTGCGGGAAATCTTGTCGATCTCGTCGATATAGACGATGCCCTGCTGCGCCTTCTCCACGTTGTAGTCGCACTTCTGCAGCAGCTTCTGGATGATGTTTTCCACATCCTCGCCCACATAACCTGCCTCGGTGAGGGTGGTGGCATCGGCCATCACGAAAGGCACGTTGAGCAGGCGGGCCAGGGTCTGCGCCAACAGGGTCTTGCCGGAGCCCGTGGGACCGATGAGCAGGATGTTGCTCTTGGAGAGTTCCACATCATCGGCCTTGGCGCCGGTCTTCAGCCGTTTGTAGTGGTTGTACACAGCCACCGAGAGAATCTTTTTGGCCTGATCCTGACCGATCACATACTGGTCGAGGATTTTGCGGATCTCCGCCGGAACCGGCAGCTCGGAGCCGCCTTTCGCGGCCTGTTCGCTTTGCACCTCCTCGCGGATGATGTCATTGCACAGGTCCACGCATTCGTCGCAGATGAACACGGAGGGGCCTGCGATGAGCTTCCTCACCTCATGCTGGCTCTTGCCGCAGAAGGAGCAGTAGAGAAGCTTTTCGTTGCCGGATTTGTCGCTCATGGCGTGGCCCTTCGATTACCGTTTGGAGACATTAAACCGAACTTTCGTTCCGGTTGACAAGCACCTTGTCCACGAGGCCGTAGGCGACGGACTGTTCGGCGCTCATGAAGAAATCCCGGTCCGTGTCCCGCTCGATGACCTCCACCGGCTGGCCCGTGTGCTTGGACAACAGCTCGTTGAGGCGGGAACGCAGGTAGAGGATCTCCCGGGCATGGATCTCGATGTCCGAGGCCTGACCCTGGAAGCCGCCCAGGGGCTGGTGGATCATGGTGCGCGAATTGGGCAGGCAGTAGCGCTTGCCCTTGGCGCCCGCCGCCAGCAGGAATGCCCCCATGCTGGCCGCCTGGCCGATGCACAGGGTGGACACGTCGGGCTTGATGAACTGCATGGTGTCGTAGATGGCCAGACCCGCCGACACCGACCCGCCGGGCGAGTTGATGTAGAGGAAAATGTCCTTGTCCGGATTTTCCGATTCCAGGAACAGAAGCTGCGCCACCACCAGGTTGGCGGTCATTTCGTTGACGGGACCGACCAGAAACACCACCCGCTCGCGCAACAGGCGGGAGTAGATGTCATACGCCCGCTCGCCGCGGCCGCTCTGCTCGATCACCATGGGGATATAACCGAGCCCCTGCGGTTCCATCCTGCTGCGGTCGATCATGTCGAAATACCTGTTCATATCCGTTTACTTGGCAATACCCATCAACTCGTCGAAGGTAATGGGCTTGTCCGTGACTTTGGCGACACCCAGGACCCAATTTACCACATTCTGTTCCAGCGCCAAGGATTCGGCCTCGGCCAGCCGCCCCGGTTCCTGGTAATACCACTGCACGATCTGTTCCGGGTGCTCGTAGCTCTGGGCGAAGTCTTCCACCACCGCCTTCACCTGTTCCGGCGTGGCATGAAGATCATGGGCCTTCACCAGCTCCGCCAGGATGAGCCCCAGCCGGACGCGCCGCTCGGCCGATTCCCGGAACACTTCCGGCGGCAGCGCCAGATCGCCCTTGAGACCGCGGCGCATCAGGTCCTCGCGCGCACGCTGCTCCAGACGCTGCGCCTCGATCTCCACCAGCGCCCGGGGCAGCTCCACCGGCGTGGTGTCCAAAAGCGCCTGCATGACCTGCTCCTTGAGCCGCGCCTCGACGCGCTTCTTTACTTCCCGTTCCAGGTTGGCGCGAATCTCGGCGCGCATTTTGGCGACATCGCCGTCTTCGACGCCGAGCGCCCTGGCAAAGTCGGGGCCCACTTCGGGCAGCCGCGGTTCGAGCACGCGTTTGAGGTGAAGTTCAAAGCGTGCCGTCTTGCCCGCCACCTCGCGACCGTGGTAGTCCGCGGGGAAGCT
>JBBFMG010000278.1:0-2560 GCA_037478575.1 Burkholderiales bacterium
GTCCGTCACGCGGCTGTAGTAGGGCGTGGCCTTGAAGTCCCAGGCGCGGTCGGGCCCGTGCCAGTCGAGGGTGGCGGAGACGGTGTGGGCCTTCTCCGCCTTCAGGTCCGGATTGCCGATGTAGCCGTTGCCATCGCCTACGAAGTTGTTCATCACCGCGGCCATGGACCAGGTGGACCAGGGATAGAGCTCGTAGAGACTCGGCGCGCGGGTCTTGCGGGCAAAGCCGAACTCGATGTCCCGGGTGGCGCTGGGCGTGTAGTGGGCGATCAGGGACACATCCCAGTCATGGAAGGTGCGTTTGTGATCGGTGGCGTTGAACAGGCTTGCGTCACGTCCCTGGTTGCCCATACCAGCCGGGTTGTATCCCACCACCGGCCCGGTATCGGTCCTCACATGCTCATAGCGCAGTCCGGCCAGGGTCTTCCAGTGGGGATCCCACTGGCGCTCCCATTCCCCGAACACGCCCGCGCGGTCGCGCTGGCCGTCATTGATGTTCCAGAAGGTGCCGGGCCACATGCCCGCGCCTGAAGGCGGCCACCAGTCGTCGAGCCGGTAGCGTTGGAACTCTGCCCCCACCCGCAGCAGGTCGCGCGCGGCCAGGGCCACGTCGGCTTTCACGCTGCCACCGGTGGTGCGGCTCTCGGTGTACATGGGCATGCCCCAGGCACAGCTGCCGCTGATTGGACTGCAGGCCGTGCCATTCGCTGCACTGCCACCCCCGGACGCCGAGCCGTAATAAAAGCGCTTGTCCGGCCCAAAATCCATGTAGTGGTTGACCGTCTGCCGGTAAAGATACGCCTTCAGCTCACCCCAGGCGAAGCCTCCCTGGTAGTGCAGGCTGGCCCGGTGCTCGGTGTTGTCCAGCATGTCCATGCGCTGGTTGGGATAGAGCTGGTAGGGCACGTCCTGGAACGCGAACTTCGCCTCCAGCAGGTGCTCGCCGCTTTTCCACCCCAGGCCCAGCTGGTGGTTCACGGCCTTGTAGGCAGTGGAGCCCACTTCGTCCCGCGGCAGGGTGTGGCCGACCCGGCCGGTGAAATCATAGGTCTTGAAATCGCCGCCGGCGGTGTAGTTGTCGGCCTGGCTCGCCGCGCCGGTATAGCTCAACGACAGCCTGTCATTGGCCAGCACGGCCGAGGCGGTCACGCCGCGCGCATTGGCGTTGGACCCGTAATTCGCGCCCACACGGCCCTTGACCAGGCGTTCCCCCGTCCGGGCGAATTCAGGGCCGCGGGTTTCCACCTGCACCACGGGACCCAGGCTGTCGCCGCCGGCGGAGACCGGTGCAATGCCGGAATAGACGCGGATTTCCCGGATCTGGCCGGGATCCACGTAGGACAGCGGCGCGTTCATGTGGTTGGGACAGCTGGCGATGAGATCGGCCCCATCCACCGTCAGCCGCAGCCGGCCATCCGCCAGCCCGTGATAGGCCGGCAGTCCCGAAATGCCCCCGGCCGGGTTCAGGGAGAACCCGGGCAGTTCGCTCAACAAACGCGCAGTGTCCCTGCTCGCGGCCGCAGCGCCCAGCAGAGCGTCCCCGGACAAGCGGGTCTGCGCCGGTTGGGGAAGCGCTGTGGCCGTGACCTCCAAGGCGGGCAGGCGCGTGTCTTCGGCATGGGCAGGGACGGCGGGAAACAGGCCGGCGATGAGGACGGCCAGCAGGCGGGGCGTGGAACGTTCGGGCATGTTGGCTCCTGTCCTGGTCTTCAAGAACAGGCGCGAGTGTAGAAGGGGCGCCCTCGGGACGGAATGCGGCACGGTGTCGCACCCGCCGGGGTGCGTACCGGTGCGGGCCCTGATGGGAGCGCCTCTGCGGGGCGGCGCCGGGCGGGTGGTCAGGCGGTGCGGCCGCGCGCCTGGACGCTGCGCCGGTGGTGGCGGAAGAGGGTGCGGTCGAGCCAGGTCTGGCTGTCCTCGTCCAGGTGCAGGAGGCGCGCATGCACGCGCTCGCCAGCGACCTCGGTGATTTCCACCGGCAGCATGAGGGGCCAGGGCAGGCGGGGCGCAAGATAGAGCGCAACCACGCCGGTGGCATGCAGGGGCGCGCTGCCATGCCAGCACAGCCCACTGCTGCTCAGGCTGACCGCGGTGGGATCCGGCAGGCGCGCCTCGCGCCGTAGGAGTTCCGAAATCAGCTGGAGGGCGAGATCGACCTTGGCTTCCAGCCGCGCCAGGGCGGGATCGCCGGCACTGTCGCCGTCCCGTTCCCGGGAGGATTCGAGGCTGGCCAGGGCCTGCAGCAGGCTGACGTTGCCCCGCATCCACTCGGCGAGCTGCTGGGGACTGAAGGAGGCCTGGGGCGTGAAGGCCAGCGGCAGGGTGAGCTCGAGGGTGACGCCCGCTTCCACGCCGGCCTCAAGCCAACAGGCGCGTGCCCTGCTGGGCCAGGCGTGCGGCACCATAGGCGGCCTCGGTGTGGCGCGCCGCCGTCACCGGCACGCCCAGCAAACGGGCGCGGATCGCCGTCCAGGCGGCGTTGCGGGCCCCGCCGCCGGTGGTATAGACCCGCCGCAGGGGGCTTGCGCCCAGCGCCACCAGCCGCTGGTAGCCCTGCGCC
>JBBFMG010000279.1:0-2559 GCA_037478575.1 Burkholderiales bacterium
CTGCTGCGGCCGGGGTGGCGGCAGGGGTTCGCCTTCCACCAGGGCCGCCATGCGCTCCACCCCGGCGCGGATGCCGCCGGCGAAGTCGCCGGCGCGGAAACGCGGCACGATCTCTTCCTCGATGATGCGTTTGGCCACCGCGTCCGGGATTACGCCCTCCAGGCCGTACTGGGTCTCGATGCGCACCCGGCGGTCTGCCTTGGCCACCAACAGCAGCGCGCCGTCGTCTATGCCCCTGCGCCCCAGCTTCCACTCGTCCAGCACCCGCCGCGCGTATTGCTCGATGGTCTCGGGCTGGGTGGTGGGCACGATGAGCACGGCGATCTGGGCCCCCTTGCGGGCCTCGAGCGCGGACAAGCGCGCCTCGAGCTCGGCCCGCTCGGCGGGGGCGAGGGTGCCCGTGAGATCGGTGACCCGCGCGCTGAGCGGGGGCACGGGCTGCTCGGCGTGGCCGGGCGACAGCCACCCCAGCGCCAGAAGACACAGCCACAGGCGCAGGAGAACGCTCACGCGCGCGGGGCGGACGTCATTGGGTGGAATATTCCGCCCCGGAGGGAGACGGCGCCGGTGCGGGCGCGCCGAAATCGACCCGCGGCGGGCGGGAAATTTCCTTCTCGTTCTCCACCGTGAAGCTGGGCTTGGGCTGGTAGCCAAACAGCATGGCCGTCAGATTGGTGGGGAACTGACGCACGGTGGTGTTGTATTCCTGCACGGCGCGGATGTAGCGGTTGCGCGCCACGGCGATGCGGTTCTCGGTGCCCTCGAGCTGAGCCTGCAAGTCCCGGAACAGGCCGTCGGCCTTGAGCTGGGGATAGTTCTCCGCCACCGCCAGCAGGCGGGTGAGTGCGCTGGAGAGTTCACCCTGGGCCGCCTGGAACTGCTGGAAGGCCCTGGGATCGTTGATGAGCTCGGGTGTGGCCTGGATCTGCCCCACCCGTGCCCGCGCCGCAGTGACCTGGGTCAGCACGTCCTTCTCGTGGGCGGCATAGCCCTTCACCACGTTGACCAGATTGGGGACCAGATCCGCCCGCCGCTGGTACTGGTTGAGCACTTCGGCCCAGGCAGCCTTGATGGCCTCGTCCTGGGCCTGCAGCCGGTTGTAGCCGCAACCCGACAGACCAAAGGCCATTGCCAGCAGAAACAGCCACGTCAGCGCTTTGCGCATGAAACATCCTCCATCAAGACATTGGGGCGGCAGGCCGGGGGAGAGCCTGCAGGCGTTGCATCTGCTCCCGGATGAAACACAAATCTTCCCAGGCGCGGGCCTTGTCGGCCGGATTGCGCAGGAGATAGGCCGGGTGATAGGTCACGATCAGGGGCCGCCCATGATACGCCCAAAGCTTGCCGCGCAGGCTGGCGATGCTGGCGTCCCTCCCCAAAAGGCGTACCGCCGCCACCTTGCCCAAGGCCACGATGAGACGGGGCGCGATCAACTCGATCTGACGGTCGAGCCAGGGGGCGCAGGCGGCGATCTCCTCGGGCTCAGGGTTGCGGTTGCCCGGCGGCCGGCATTTCACCACGTTGGCGATATACACCCCTTCGCCACGCCTGAGGTCGATGCTCGCCAGCATGTTGTCCAGCAGCTTCCCGGCCTGGCCCACGAAGGGTTCCCCCTTGAGGTCCTCCTCTGCCCCCGGCCCTTCGCCCACGAACAGCCAGTCCGCCGCTTCGTCGCCCACGCCGAACACGGTCTGGGTGCGTGTCGCAGCCAGCTTGCAGGCGGTGCACGCGGCGACCGCAGCCTTGAGCGCCGTCCAGTCCATCTGGCCCACCTCCGACGTAGCAGGCGCCGGCGCAGTCGGGGCCAGGGGGGCGGACGGGTTGCGCCGCCGCCACAGGGGGGCGAGGCCCATCTCCTCCAGCCAGGCAGTGGGCACGGTCTTCATAGGGTAAGGGCCATCAGGATCGCATCCTCGCGGCCGTCGCGGGCGGGGTAATAGTTGCGCCGCAGGGCGATCTCGTTGAAACCCATGCTGTGGTAGAGGCGACGCGCGGTTTCATTGGAGGGGCGCACCTCGAGGAAGATCTCCCGCGCTCCGTAGCCCCGCGCCAGCTCGATGAGATGGCGCATGAGGGCGCTGCCCAGCCCCCTGCGCTGCCAGCCGCGGGCGATGGCGATGTTGAGCACGTGGGCCTCGTCCGCCGCCAGCATCAGCACCGCGTAGCCGATCACCTCCCCACCCTGCTCGATCACCCAGCAGCTGTAGCCGGCGTGCAGGGAGTCGCGGAAATTGCCCTCGCTCCAGGGGAAGGGATAGAGATCCCGTTCGATTTCCATCACCCGTGGCAAATCCTCCCGGCGCATGGGACGGAAGGCAGGCTGCAGATCCAGGACGGCACTCATCGTTCGGCTGTCTTGAGGGCCACCTTGTCCCGCAGGTAAAAGGGCGCGGCCTCCTCGGGGGCAATCCAGCCGGCCGGGCCTTCAGCCTCGGCCAGGGCGGCGATGTCGGCGGCATGGGGAAACAGCGTGCCGTCCACACGCGCGAGGCGTCCCGCATAGCGCTGGGACAGGGCCTCGTGATACACGGAAAACCCGCTGCCCACGCCGGTCCAGTG
>JBBFMG010000280.1:0-2526 GCA_037478575.1 Burkholderiales bacterium
GGCGTGGCGGGGGCGTGCATCGCCGCCGGGGACGTGCTGCACCGGCGCCGCCAGCTGGACTATCTGCCCCAGCGGGGGCAGCCCTTCCTGCGCCGCCTGCAGCCGGCGGGCGGGCTGTTGCACGAGTTCTGCCTGGACGGGCGGCAAACCGCCGTCTGGGAGCGACTCGCCGGGCCCGAGGGCGGGGTGGTGGGGCTGCGCTTCCACGACGTGGAGGTGGGCGTGGCCCACGGCGACGAGTGCCGCGGCTATCTCCTGGTAGTAGGACCGTATTTCGCCTACGTGCGCGACCGCTATGGCATGACCCAGCGCGCGGAGAACCTGGCCGTGCTCGCGGAACTGAAGAACTTCAGCCGGGAGCAGCTCATCGCGGTGCTGGATTTCGAGCTTTCCTTCGGCCGCCGCGACGGCGCGCATCCCTGGAGCATCGAGCTGTCCACCATTCCCTTCCGGGAAGGCCGTCAGCTCATGAACGACGAGGTCCTGGGCCGCATCCTCGCGGGCGCCAACCAGGGCCCGGAAAAGATTCGGCGTGGCGGGAGAGTGTTCCTGCGCTACTGGACCCTGGACGAGTGGCAGCAGCGCTGATCGAGGGGCTGGAGTGAGGATCGGCGCGGCGGCGAGAAAGGCGCGCCGCCGCACCGGAGGTGGCTGGCTATTTCTTGCCGTTCTGGGACATCAGGTAATCGACCACGGTGTCCACTTCATTGTCCGGCAGCGGGGCGCCGAACACCTTCTTCATCTTCATCACTTCCGCGTGCCACTGGTCCCGGGTCAGCGGCGGCTGCATATAGATGTAATCGACGGAGTGGCAGATCATGCAGTTGTTGGCGGTCGTCTCCATACCGGGCCCCGGCTTGAGACGTGCGTTTTCCGGGGGCAGGGTGATCTGAACCGCGCCCGATGTCTGGGCAGCCAGCGCGGAGCCGACCCCGGCGGCAAGCAGGCCCGCGAGCGTCAGGGCGGGTGGCAGGATGTGTCGCATGGTGTTTTCCCTCCTCAGATTGCGGTGACGCGCACGGTCTCGACGACGTTGCGCATGTAGCCGGCGGGATTCCAGCGCGGCGTGAAGCGCTGCGACTCGCCGTTGTTGCTGATGGCCAGGCAGGACAGCTCGTAGCGCCGGCCGGCCTTGGGCGTAAACGCGGCGCGCCATTCGCGGAAGCTGTATTTGCCATAATCCTTGCCCAGACGGGTTTCCGTCCAGGTCTTGCCGCCATCCGTCGAGAACAGCACGCGCGCGATGCCATAGCCACCGTCGAAGGCGATGCCCTTGACCTCGTGCATGTGTCCGCCCCTGATCGTAGCGCCATCCGCCAGGCTGGTGATGAAGGAGCGCACGTTCATGCGATTGATGGGCACCATCTTCACGCCCTGCTGCCCCGGCTCCATGCAGGCGCAGGGATTGTCCGGAATGCGGTAGGCGGGCTTCATCCAGAAGTTCTCGTCCACTTTGCCGATGACTTCCACGTCATCGAGCATCTTGACCCAGTAGGTGGCGTACCAGCCGGGCACCACCAACCGCACCGGATAGCCATTGAGCAGGGGCAGCGGCTCGCCGTTCATGCTGTAGGCCACGATCACGTCCTCGCCCAGGGCGATGTCCAGGTCCAGCGCCTTGATGAAATCCGGTGTGCCGGGCAACACCGGGCCGTCGGCGCCGTTGAGGCGCACCTGCACCGCGCCGGCCTGGATGCCCGCCTTGTTCAGGATGTCGCGCAGGCGCACGCCTTTCCAGAGGGCGTTGCCCATGGCACCGTTGTACCACTGGCCGCCGGCGACGCGCGGATTGAACAGACCCCGACTGTTGCCGGAGCACTGGCAGACGGCGGCGATTTCGACCTGCTCGAAACTATTCTTCAGATCGTCCACGCTCAGGCTCAGCGGCTGCTTGACTAGACCGTGCACCTTGATGCGGAACGTGGCGGCATCCATGCTCGTCGGCACATCCGCCAGGTGCCAGCGCACGAAGAACGCGTCGTTGGGCGTGAACACGCCTTCGTTGAAGACCGACATCGGGGTTTCCAGTTGCACCGGCCGGGCGGTCATGACAATCAGCTCCCGCTTCTGCGGATAGGTCGCCAGCTCCCGCCGCCCGTTGACCATGGGCAGCTCAATGGTCTTTGCCGCAGCTGCGCTCAACGCGCTGCGTCCAAAAAGCGCGAGGCCGCCGAGGGCCGCCCCGGCGCTGATGAGCTTCCGGCGAGATACGTTCAGCGCCGGCTTCGGTTGCTTCGTTTCCTTGTTGTCCATGTCCATCCTCCTTTCGTGGGGTCTCGCGAGAGCCTGGTTCGGGACACCGCAGCCTGATGGGCGGGCGGCATCCCCGTCACACGGGTAAAAGTAGTTTCTCGAGGCAGAAATGCCAAGCCCGATTTGCGGCACAAATGGACGAGTGGCCGTGAGCCGCACGATTTTGACCAGACGCTCACGCCCACTTGACGCAAGCTTGACGATCAGGCGCATCACCTGCGCCGCGGGTCGGTCGCCTGCGAGTGGGATGGGCGAAAAAGCGGGAAGGCTCCC
>JBBFMG010000281.1:0-2427 GCA_037478575.1 Burkholderiales bacterium
CATCGCTCGATGCGCTCGCGGGTCGTCATGCCCGCCGCTGGTCCAAGCTCATCGAGCTCGTCGAATCCGCCCCCAGCCCCGAGGAGGCCGAGGCTCTCCTCAACGAGTTTCTCGCGCGCGCTCGTCAGCAGGCAGAGCTAGCCGAGCTCCGCCAGGCCGTCCGCGAACTGACGGCCAAACAAAAGCGCGCGTGATCCCCCCTCCCGTTTTTTGTCGCCTGCAATGCGTGCAAACGCACTCAGCGCGAACAACGGCGCTAAGTCATTGACGTAACGATATTTTTCGCCTCTTCACGCCTCTTCACGCGACTTTTTGTCGCATCAACTTCGTCGCATCCAATCTTTACATCCCCATCGGTGACCCTCTATGCGGACCAGGTGCCGGCGCTGCGGGCGCTGCTCGCCCAGGTGGACTACGATCTCCCCCGCTTTTACCAGGCAGCGCGGCGGCTGGGTCACCTCGCGCCCGAAGCCCGCGCCACGGCCCTTGCCCGACTGGCGCGGGGGGAGACCGGCGATTTTTGACAGCGCCCGGGAGGGCGGCTAGGATAAAGGACATGAAACTCCGATTTCAGGCGCCGGCCCTGCTGCTTTTGCTGCTGCCCCTCGCCGCGTGGGCCATGGAGGTCTCGATGTTCCCTCTGCCCGACGGCACGGAAGTGGCGGTGCGCCGCTTCCCCGCCGCCGGAGACCGTCTCCTGCTGTGGTTTCCCTGCGACGAAGGTCAGGGCACGGCGGAAGCGAAGGCGGCGGCGGCCCTGGTGCCCCAGGGCATCGAGACCTGGCTGCCGGACATGCTGGGCGCCCATTTCCTGCCCATGGCGCCTTCCAGCATGGATCAGCTTCCGCCCGAGGAGATCGCCGCCCTCATCGAACGGGCGCGGCAGACGGGCAAGCGGGTCTATCTGGTGACGGCCGGGCGCGCGGCGCTGCCGCTGTTGCGCGGCCTCGCCCGCTGGCGCGGGAGCGCCGGCAGTCAGGAAGTGGAAGGCGTGCTGCTGTTCTATCCGGAGCTCTATGCCGGCACGCCGGCTCCCGGTGCCGAGGCGCGCTACGAGCCGGTGGTGCACGAAACCGTCGCCCGCATCGTCATTCTCCAGGGCGCACGCTCACCCGGCCGCTGGTGGCTCAACCATCTGGTACAGGCCTTTCAGGCCGCGGGCAGCCAGGTGCATGGAGCGCTGCTGCCGGGCGTGCGCGGCTATTTCTTCCTGCGCGAGGAACAGACCCCGGAAGAGGCGGCCATGGCCGCGCGCCTGCCGGAACTGGTGCGGGAGGCCCTGGACAGGATCGATGCCATGAAGAAGGAAAACCGACCATGATGCGCCGTCTCGTCCTGCTTTTCACCCTGCTGCTGCCCCTGGCCGGGACTTTCGCCCAAGAGCTCAGGCCCTATGCCGGTGCCACCCCGCCCCTGCGTCTCAAGGATCTCGCCGGGCAGGCGCACGATCTCGCCGACTATCGCGGCCAGGTGGTGATGGTGCAGTTCTGGGCCACCTACTGTGCCCCCTGCGTCAAGGAAATGCCTTCCATGCAGCGTCTGGCGGCCAGGCTTGCGGGCAGGCCGTTTCGCATCCTGGCAGTGAACATGGGGGAAAGCGAGGCGGAAGTGCGTGCCTTCCTGAAAAAGGTCAACGTGGACTTCACCATTCTCATGGACCCCGACGGCCAGGCCATTGCCGCGTGGAAGGTGTTCGTCGCGCCGTCCACCTTCATCGTCGATCCCCAGGGCCGCATCCGCTACACGCTGCAGGGGGGTGCCGAGTGGGATGCGCCCCAGTACGTGGAAAAACTTAACGCCCTCATGACGGGCCAGCCATGAGCCAGGTCCCGGGGCAACGCTTCTGTCTCTACGACCCGGCGCAGCTCGCCGCCGTGCTGGATGGCATGGCCTGGCAGGCGGCGGGTCTGCTCACCGGCCGGCAGGATGTGATCGTGGTGGGCATCCTGCGTCGCGGGGCGCCCCTTGCCGACCTGCTGTTGGAACGGCTGAGCCGCGACTTTCGCATTCCCGGCCTGTCGCGGCTGGACCTTGCCATCAAGCGCTACGCGGATGATCTCACCCTGCTCCATCCGGAGACGCGCCTCATGGAAAACCCGGCTCATGCCGGACTCGACCTCACGGGACGCAGCCTAATCGTGGTGGACGACGTGATGTACAAGGGCTATTCCATGCTGCGTGCGGTGGAGTACCTGGCGGGCAAGGGGGCGGCCGAAATCCGCACTGCGGTGCTGGTGGACCGGGGCGCGGCCAAGCTGCCGGTGCGCACCGACATCGTGGGTGTGACCCTGGATGTCGCCCCCACTGACATCATCGAGTGCAACGTCCCGCCCTACGAGACCACTCTGAAAATCGACCTTCTCCGACCTCAGCGTTGATCGCGGCGGAAGCGCGCTGCACAGCCGTTGCAGGCCAATACCGAGAAAT
>JBBFMG010000282.1:0-2417 GCA_037478575.1 Burkholderiales bacterium
GCCGCCCCGAGCCCGTGACACCCCCGGCGTGGCGCGCGGCCTATCTCGCCAACCCCGCCCCGGCCTATCCCCTGGCCGCGCGGCGCCTGGGCCTGGAGGGCGAGGTGTTGCTGCGGGCGGAGATCCTGCCGGACGGCCGCTGCGGCGAGCTGGAAATCGCGCGCAGCAGCGGGCATGCGCTGCTGGACGAGGCGGCGCTTGCCGCCGTGAAGCGCTGGCGCTTCCTGCCGGCACGAAGGGGGGAGGAGCCGGTGGCGGCGCGGGTGGAGATTCCCATCCGCTTCCGCCTCACTGACTCGTCAGCTGATCCTCGCGGGTGAAGGTCCAGGTGCGGGTGATGGCGAGAATGTCCGTGTCCCGCCGCACGTTCTCGGGAAACGGGGCGAAGGGTGCCGCGAGCCGGACGATGCGCACTGCCGCCTCGTCCAGGATGGACGAGCCCGAGGAGCGATCGATGTCGATTTTCTCCACGCTGCCGTCGCTGCGGATGTGCACGGTGAGCAGCAGGCTGCCGTAGATCTTTTTGCGCCGGGCCTCTTCCGGGTAGTTGAGGTTGCCCACCCGCTCCACCTTCAGGCGCCAGTCCTCCACGTATTGGGCGAAGCGGTATTCCTCGGTGCGCGCGCCCACGAAGCGGCGTTTGGGCCGTTCCTGGTACTGCTGGTAATCCTTCTCTATCTGGGCCTGCAGGCGCGCGAGCTGCAGGCTCTGGGTGATGAGGTCGGTGCCTGGCGCCGGCGCGGCCTGGGCCGGCGGGGCGGAACTGGGGGCAGGCGCGGGCCGCGGCGTGGTGGCGCGCACCTGGGCGAGCAGCCGGGCGGCTTCCTGTTCCAGTTCCCGCACCCGCTCTTCCCGTTGCTTGAGTTCCGGCTGGGGGTCGTGTTCACCCAGGGCCGGCAGGGGGGAGGAGGCACGCAGCTTTTGATCCGTGTTGCCGCCGCCATCGAGATGGGCCTGGGCCAGGGCGTCGGCCTTGCTGGGCCGATGGGCCGACTTGGCATTGACCAGCACCACCTGCAGGGCGTGGCGCGCCTGTTGCGGCTTGGGTGGCGGCGGCACGAAGTGGATGCTGAGCAGCAGGCCGTGCAACAGCACCGAGGCCGCCATGGCCACGGCGATGGGTGGCGGCGCCGTCAGCAGGGGGCGAAAGACGCTGGGCGGGGCGCTGGAATTCACGAACACTCGACTGGGACGCGGGCGGTGCCGGCAGGATGGAACGCCTGCATTGTAACGCGTCGCCTGCCCTGCTGCCCGCTATGCGGCAGGCAACACTTCCAGGAAGGGACAGGTCACCTCCAGCGTGAGCAGATCGACGCTGCGGATGCCCACCCTGATCCGCGTGCCGGGCGCGAGTTCCGGCAGGGCGGCGACCCGGGTCACCAGGGGCAGGGTCTCGAAGCGCACCAGGTTTTCCCGCAGCACGGTGGCGGTGGCCTCGCGCATGTCTTCCTGCAGCAGGTAGCGCAGCGTCCAGTAGCGTTCCATGTTGCGCTGGAATTCGTTGTAGGCCTCGTAGGCCGTCTCGAAGTCGCGCAGGGCCGATTGCAGGGCCTCGTCCCGGGCCTGGTAGGGGGGCGCCTCGCCCCGCACGTGGGCGAGCAGCTGGCGCTGGTTGACGAGATCCACGTAGCGGCGCAGGGGCGAACTCACCCAGGTGTAATGGGACACCCCAAGCCCCTGGTGGGGCAGAGGTTCGGTGGTCGTGCGTGTCTTGCCATTGGTCTGGGCCCGGTAGAGGGCGGCAAAACCCGCCTCCGCAGCCAGACGCCCGGCGTGGCTGTTGACCAGGATCATCATCTCCGCCACCACCTTGTCGATGGGCGTGCCCCGCTCCCGGTGCAGGATGCGCACCGTCTCTCCTTCCACGCGGAAGGTGTATTCCGGCACCAGGCTGCGTCCCTTGTCCCTGGCGCCGCGCTGCTCTTCCAGATGCTCGGCGAAGTGCCACAGCCATTCCAGTTCCTCGCGGTAGCGGTAATCCGCCGCCTGGCCGATGGTGCCCAGGTTGAACAGGGGCTCCAGGGTCTCGTGGCGCAGGTTGGCGGCAATGGCCACCCGCTCCACGCGCAGGTCCACCCCGGCGATGCGGTAGTCCGGCGCGACGGTGAAATAGGTGGACAGGGCAGGACATTCCGTGCCCTCGCGCAGCGTGTAGGCGGCGACGGCCTCGTCCGGCAGCATGGTGATCTTGTCGCCCGGCATGTAAACCGTGGACAGGCGCCTGCGGGCCACGGCGTCCAGTTTTGAGCCCGGTGTCACCCCCAGGGCCGGACAGGCGATGTGGATGCCCACGCGCACGCTGCCGTCCGCCAGCTTCTCCACCGACAGGGGGTCGTTCCCCTACCCGCCCAACGGGATTGTGGAGCTGGACTACGAGTATATCCTGCTGTTCCGCAAGCCGGGCAAGTCGCCCGGGG
>JBBFMG010000283.1:0-2401 GCA_037478575.1 Burkholderiales bacterium
GCTCATGCTGCGCCCTGCGCCGTGACAGGCGGAGCCCCAGGCGTGTTCCTCGCTTTCCTCGCGCCCCGCCAGCACGTAGGAGGCCGTGCCCATGGACCCGCCGATGAGCACCGGCTGCCCCACGTCGCGGAACACGGCCGGGATGTCGGGCCGCCCCGGGCCGAAGGCGCGCGTGGCCCCCTTGCGGTGCACGAACAGCCGGCGGGGGCGGCCATCCACCAGGTGCACTTCCTCCTTGCAGGTGTTGTGGGAGACATCGTAGATGAGATCGAGCCGCGCCTGCGGGAACAGGGTGGCGAAGGCCTCGCGGGTGAGGTGGGTGATGACCTGGCGGTTGGCCAGGGCGCAGTTGATGGCGGCACGCATGGCGCCCAGATAGCGTTGGCCAATGTCGGAGCGGATGGGCGCGCAGGCAAGCTCCCGGTCCGGCAGCTCGATGCCGTATTCCCTGGCCGCCAATGCCATGCTGCGCAGAAATTCGGTGCCAATCTGGTGGCCCAGCCCGCGCGAGCCGCAGTGGATGGACACCACCACGTCGCCCTGCTTCAGGCCGAAGGCCTGGGCGATCCGGGGATGATAGATCTCGGCCACCTGCTGGACCTCCAGATAGTGGTTGCCGGAGCCCAGGGTGCCCACCTCGTCCTTCTGGCGTTTCTTGGCCTGCTGGGACACTTCCTCGGGCAGCGCACCGGCCATCATGCCCCCCTCCTCGATGCGTTCCAGATCGGCTTCGGTGCCAAAGCCGCGGGCCACTGCCCAGCGCGCGCCGCCCTTGAGCATGGCATCCATTTCCGCCATGGACAGATGCAGGCTGCCCGTGCTGCCCACCCCGGCAGGAATGCGCGCGAACAGGACATCGGCGAGTTCCTTTTTGAGCGGCTCCACGTCGGCCACCGTGAGCCCGGTGGTGAGGGTGCGCACACCGCAGGAAATGTCGAAGCCCACGCCACCGGCGGATACCACGCCCCCCTGCTCCGGGTCGAAGGCCGCCACGCCGCCGATGGGGAACCCGTAGCCCCAGTGGGCATCCGGCATGGCATAGGAGGCCTTGACGATGCCGGGCAGGGTGGCCACGTTGGTCACCTGTTCGAACACCTTGTCGTCCATCTCGCGCATCAGCGCCTCGCTGGCGTAGATCACCGCGGGCACGCGCATTTTTCCGAAGGGTTCGACACGCCATTGGTAATCGGAGACTCTGCGGAAACGTGTCAGGTCCATGATTTCTTCCTCGTGTGAGCCGGCAGACCGGGACGAAAGCCCGGCCCGGGACAGGCAGGGCCACGCCCCCTCGTCACGGGTGGTCAGGGCCGGTTCCTCAACTGCCGGGCCTGAGCGGCTCGCCTTGTCCCCGTTGGAGAACGCGTTTCAGACATCCACCACGCACTGGGCCACCCACTCGCCCCGGGGGGTCTGGAACACCCTGAGTTCAGTATAGGTGGCGCCCTTCACTTCCACCGCCGGCTGGTGGCGGCTGACCTCCACCGGCTCGCCCCACAGGGTGCCGGCAAGGCGGTCAGCGTCGATCTCCACCTGGAAGCGGGAGAACAGCATGTGGCGGGTGGCCATTTCATAGACGATGGCATTGAGCCAGTCCACCAGCAGGAATTCCGCATCGGGCGCGCGGCAGCTCACCGCCACGCTTTCCTTCTGGGCCACGCGGGCCGGGTCGCAGATGACGGCGGTGAGGGCCAGCGCCGCCTGCTCGAAGGCGGCCGCCAGGGTGGGGCCGATGCCGCGCACGCCGATGTCGGCGCCGTGACGGAAATGTTCCCAGCGGGCAGTGGCCATGGTCTTATAATCCGTACATGGCGAAGTGGCTCATTACCCTCGGCATCCTGCTCGTGGTCCTGGGACTGCTCTGGCCTCTGGTGTCCAAGCTGGGGCTGGGCAGCCTGCCCGGTGACATCCGCATCGAGCGCAGGAATTTCACCTTCTACTTCCCCTTGACCAGCAGCCTGCTGGTCTCGCTCCTGCTCACGCTGATTCTGTGGCTGTTCCGGCGCTGACGGCGCGCAAGCCCCGTCAGCAGTGGGCCCTGGCCGCGCGTTCCAGGCGGTTGGCCACGGCGAGCCACTCGGGGGCATCCGGCACGGCTTCCACCAAAATGCAATCATAGCCCGCGCCATCCAGGGCGCGCAGGGCGGCATAGAGCTCCCGTGCGTAAGCCGCGGCCTCAGCGGGCAGGCGCAGCACGAACACCCCGGGCAGTGCCCGGGGCAGATCATGGGTGAGCACGCCGAGGCGCTCGCCGGCCGCGGCCCGGCGCGCCGCTTCCTGCCAAAGCCGCTCCGCGGGCAGCAGCAGGAGGGGCGTCGTGGGCGCGTAATGGGCGGCCAGGGTGCCGGGCGCCCGCACGCCACCCGCGCCGGTGCGCAGGGCCACCGGCTGCCCGAGCACCTCT
>JBBFMG010000284.1:0-2381 GCA_037478575.1 Burkholderiales bacterium
CGTAAAAAATCTCCGTGGGGCACATGGTGGTGCGGCCGGCGTCCGAGGGCAGCAGGCGCTGCCTGAAATCGGCGAAGAACAGGGCGTTGATGAGCTCGGTCTTGCCCCGGGAGAATTCGGCCACGAAGGCGAGGGTGATGTGATCGTGACGCAGGCTTTCGGTCAGGTCGTAGAGGCGCAGGGACTGTTCGGCATCCACCTCGCCCCGCGCCTCCAGCCAGGCCTGATAGGCGTCGATGGCGGCGAGGAGCTCCTCGCGCCAGCGACGGTAGGTCTCGACCTGTCGTTCCAAAAGCGTGCTCATGCGTCGTTCAGCAGCGTCTCGGGGGCGATGCGACTGCCCTCGATTTCCACGATCTTGCGCCGGCCGTGGGCGCCGGCCTTCAGGGTCACCGCGCCAGGTCGCACCCCGAAGGCTTCCGCCAGAAAGGCGATCAGTTGCGCGTTGGCCTTGTTTTCCACTGCCGGGGCGGCTACCCGGATCTTCAGGGCATCCCCGTGCAACCCCGCCACCTGGGTGCGCGCCGCATTGGGCTGCACCTGAACGGTGAGCACCAGCACCCCGCGCGCC
Organism: Burkholderiales bacterium; assembly: GCA_037478575.1. Lineage (GTDB taxonomy): Bacteria > Pseudomonadota > Gammaproteobacteria > Burkholderiales > Thiobacteraceae > Thiobacter. The sequence continues at coordinate 572 of JBBFMG010000284.1, forward strand.
TCGTCGCGCCGATACCAGGGGGCCTCGCTCACAGGCCCAGTCCGCCCATGCCCGCGTGGATCACCCCCTTGGCCACCTGTTCCAGCCAGGCCACCGGCAGCATGAGCAGCAACTGGCAGGCGATCAGGATCACCATGGGCGACAGATCCACGTTGGCGATGGGCGGCAGAATCCGGCGCACCTGCCGGGTGAATGGCCGGGACAAGGCCTCCAGCACCCCCATGAAGGGGCTGTAGGGGTTCACCAGGCTCACCACGAACAGCATCACCTGCACCAGCATGAGCAGGTACAGGCTCATGCGCAACAATTCCACGGCCGCCCACAGACCGAAGCCCAGATACAGGAGCGCGGAACCCCGTGCCAGGGGCAGCCCGGACAGCGCCTCCACCACCAGCAGCAACAGCCATTGCACCAGCCACGCGCCCACCAGCGTGGCCAGGTCCAGCCCCCACAGCCCGGGAATCACCCGGCGCAGGGGCAGCACCAGGAAATTGGTCAGCGTCACCACGAAGGGCGTGAGCGGGTTGCCATGGGGCACCCGCAGCAGCTGCAGGTAAAAGCGCAGCAGCAACAGCGCAACGAACGCGGTGACGACGGTGTCCAGCAAAAAAATAACGGCTTGGGTGAGCATGGCTTTAGGCCCCTGGCGCAGATGACGAAACTGTCATGATGAGGCGGCGTCGTCCCGGCCGAGCTCATCGCCCAGCTCCCGGGCGCGTTGGGCGGCGGCGCGCACGGCCCCAGCGATGATGGCTTTCAGGCCGGCGGCCTCCATCGTGGCAAGAGCCCGCTCCGTGGTGCCACCTTTGGAGGTCACGCGGGCGCGCAGCGTGGCCACGTCCTCACTGGACGCGCCGGCCAGGCGTGTCGCGCCGGCGAAGGTGGCGAAGCTCAGGCGGCGCGCCTGGGTTTCGGTCAGGCCCAGGGTGATGGCCGCCTCCTCCAGGGCTTCCATGAAATAAAAGACATAGGCCGGGCCGCTGCCGGATACGGCGGTGATGACATCCATTTCCCCTTCCTCGGCCACCCACACCACCTCGCCCACTGCCGCCAGCACGTCCTCTGCGCGCCGGCGCTCGGCCTCGGTCACCTCGGGCAGGGCATACAGACCGGTGATGCCGGCCTGCACCATGGCCGGCGTGTTGGGCATGGCCCGCACCAGCCGCCGGTAGCCCCCCAGCCAGCGGGACAGATCCGCTGCCCGCACCCCGGCGGCGATGGACACCACCAGCTGCTGCGCGAGATGGGGGGCAAGCCCCGTGGCGACCCCGCGCAGCTGCTGGGGTTTCACCGCCAGCAGCACCAGATCGCAGGCCAGGATGGCGGCGTCGGGCGCGGCCTGTACCGCCACGCCATAGCGTTGGGCGAGACGTTCCGCGGTCTCGGGGTTGGGCTCCACCACGCGCAGCTGCCCGGGCCCGAACCCCCGCCCCAGCAGGCCGCCGATGAGGGCGCTGGCCATGTTGCCGCCGCCGATGAAGGTGATGATCATGCACGAATCCTTTCTTGGAATGTTCGGGAGCCGGGGAACGGCCAGGCAGACGCACCGGCCCGCCCTGCCGCGGTTCATGCCTTGGTTGTTCGCATCCGCTCCCCGAAGATCGCCGACCCCACGCGCACGATGGTGGCGCCCTCCAGGATGGCGGCTTCCAGGTCGCCCGACATGCCCATGGACAGGGTGTCCAGCGCCAGCCCCTGGGCGCGCAGGCCGGCCAGCAGCTCGCGCAAGGCGCGATGCGGCCGGCGCTGGGCCTGCGGGTCGTCCGACGGCTCGGGGATGGCCATCAGGCCGCGCAAGCGCAAGCGTGGC
>JBBFMG010000285.1:0-2351 GCA_037478575.1 Burkholderiales bacterium
ACCACCGCGCCTGGACCCAGCCCGCAGATCCACTTCCCCAAGACCGGCCCCTACGACATCCGCCTGGGCTACACCCGGCTGCCCGAGTTCAGCCGCCGCTTGACGGCCCAAGGCTATGCCATCGTCGAGCAGGCGCGCCGCCGGTGGGACATTTTCGATGCGTTGGTGATCCACCGCGTAGGGAGGCTTCTGCCCAGCGACCAGATCGTGCTGGTGGCGGTGACGGGGGCCCATCGGGGCGAGGCCTTTGCCGCCTGCGAATTCATCATGGATTACCTCAAGACACGTGCGCCCTTCTGGAAGAAGGAGCAGACGCCGGAAGGCAGCCGCTGGGTGGAGGCGCGCGCCTCCGATGACGCGGCCGCCGCCCGCTGGGAACGGTCATGAGAGGACCCGGGTTGCGCATCCTCTTGGGAGGCGCCAGTTCTCTCGGTCCGGGCAAGGTGGCGCTGCTGGAGGAGATCGAGCGCCATGGTTCCATCTCGGCCGCGGCGCGGGCCATGGGCATGTCCTACCGGCGCGCCTGGCTGCTGGTGGACGCGATGAACACCGCTTTCCGTGAGCCCCTGGTCACCACGGCCACCGGCGGTGCCGGCGGCGGTGGCGCGGCGGTCACGGATTTCGGGCGCGAGGTGCTGCGCCGCTACCGGGCCATGGAAGCCAAGGCGCACAAGGCCATCGAGGCCGATCTGGAACGCTTCGATGCCCTGTTGCGCCGGGCGTCCTGACCGGAAGCGGTGCTATGCTTGCGGCTTTTTGCACGGGAGAACAGTCGATGAACAGGTGGAACATTCTGCGCACCGGTCTGCTGGCGCTCCTCCTGGCGGCGCAGACGGCCTTCGCGGCCGCGCCCAGACCCGTGGAGGAAACGCCGGTGCGGGTGACCTATGTGGCACGGAACGACTTCGACACGGTGAAAACCCTAATCGAGGAGGCGCTCACCAGCCGCGGCCTGGTGGTGAACAACGTGGCCCATATCGGCGACATGCTGGACCGCACCGGCAAGGATCTGGGCGTCACCCGGCAGGTGTATGTCAGGGCGGAGGGCATCGAATTCTGCAGCGCCACGGTTTCGCGCCGCATGATGGAGGCCGACCCCCACCACATCGTGTTTTGCCCCTACGTGATTTCGATTTACGTGCTGCCCCAGCAGGCGGACCGGACCTATGTCTCCTTCCGCCGGCCCACACCCGCCGGTTCCAAGGCCGCGCGCGCGGCCCTCAAAGAAGTGGAAAGCCTGCTGCGGGGCATCGTCGAGGAGGCGCTGCAATGACCAGGACCGTGCTGATTCTCTGCACGGGCAACTCCTGCCGCAGTCAGATGGCGGAGGCCCTGGTCAACCACGACCTTGGCCCTGCGGTGCGCGCGATTTCCGCGGGGACCCGGCCCCAGCCCCGGGTGGCGCAAGGGGCGATCGAGGCGCTGCGCCTGGCGGGCATTCCCACCGACAACCTTTATCCCAAGGATGTGGAGGCGGTGATGAACGAGCCCGTCGATCTCGTCATTACCGTCTGCGACAACGCAAAGGAAAGTTGCCCGATCTTCCCGCGTCCCATTCCCAGCCTCCACATGCCTTTCCATGATCCCCACGGGGAGCCGCTGGAGAGTTTCATCCGCGTGCGCGACGAGATCCGCGCGCGGCTGGTACCCGAGGTTAAGCGGCGGCTGCTGGGCTGATCGCGCCGCCTTCGACGCGGGGGCTACTCCTCTCCCAGGTCCAGCTTCTTCATCTTCTCCCACAGGGTTTTGCGGCTGATGCCCAGGGCCTGAGCCGTGCGGCCGATCTGGTGGTCGTGCCGGGCCAGGGCGCGCTTGAGGTAGGCGCGCTCGCACTGGCGCAGGTAATCCTCCAGGGCTGCCAGGGGTTCGTGGCTGCCGCCCGGCGGCTCGCCATCCGGGAACAGGTCCTCGGGGCCGATCAGGGGACCGGCGCTCAGGATGCAGGCGCGCTCCAGGGTGTGTTTGAGCTCGCGCACATTGCCCGGCCAGGTGTGCTCGAGCAGCGCCTGCTCCGCGGCGGGCGTGAGGCCCCTGGGGACTCCGCCGTGGCTTTGGGCGTAGTCGGCAAGGAAGCGGCGCGCAAGCCAGAGGATGTCTTCGCGGCGTTCCCGCAGTGGGGGAATGCGCAGCTGGATGACGTGAACGCGGTAGTAGAGGTCCTCACGAAACCGCCCTTCCTGCACCAGCTGGCGCAGGTCACGATGGGTGGCGAGAATGAGGCGCACATCTACCGGGACCGGATGCTCGCCGCCCACCCGCACCACCTGGCGTTCCTGGATCACCCGCAGCAGCTTGGCCTGCATGGACAGAGGCATGTCACCTACCTCGTCCAGGAACAGGGTGCCGCCATG
>JBBFMG010000286.1:0-2325 GCA_037478575.1 Burkholderiales bacterium
ACTTGCATGTGTAAAGCATGCCGCCAGCGTTCAATCTGAGCCAGGATCAAACTCTTCAGTTCAATTCCCTCAGACCAGCCCACCTCCCGGCAGGCCAGCCCAACACCCAATACTGAACTCAGTATCAGGCACCTACACTCATAGACACCCAGCACCCCAGGACCTCAAAAGCCCCAGAACACCAGGCACCCCAAGCATCAGGTACCCACACCTATCGGCTGTTCGATTGTTAAAGAACGGTGTTGCCGAAGCAACGAAGACGCGCATTATACAGAGCGACAAACCCGGGTCAAGCGCTTTGCAAAAAAATTTCAGCTGCCCTGCGCACGGCCCCGATGGGGCGTTCCCGCTGCGGTCAACCAACCACTCCGCCGTGCGTTGGAGCAGGAGAGCAGCCCGTCAACCACGAGGAGGAAGCATCATGAAACGGACTCCCTTCGTACCCGTCGTCGCTCTGCTGCTGGCCCTGGGCACCGGTGCCGCCCATGCCGACCCCGGCGCGGCCGTGCTGGGCGCCGCCATTGGTGGCGCGGCCGGTGCAGTGGTCGGCCACAGCCTGGGAGGCGACCGCGGGGACATCATCGTCTGGAGCGCCCTGGGCGGAGCCGCCGGCGCCGCGATCGGCGACAGCATGGAGCGCGATGACGAACGGCGGACGGTGGTGTATCGCCCCGTCTACATGCCGGAACGGGTCATCCATGTCCGGCCGTGGGCGGAACGTTACGTGGTGGTCCCGCCGCCGCGGCGTGTGATTTACGTGTATGAGGCGCCACCCGGCTGGCGCAAGCGCCACCATCATCACCACCATTGGGACTGGGACTGACGCTGACGGGCGTCAGACCAGCTTGACGCGGGCGAACCTGCGCTTGCCCACCTGAATCACCACCTGCTCGCCGGCGGGAAGGATGAGCCCCCTGTCGCTCACCTTCTCGCCGTTTACCCGCACCGCGCCCTGCTCGATCATGCGCAGCGCTTCCGAGGTGCTGGCGGTGAGGCCCGCCTGCTTGAGCACGTGGCCGATGCCACCGGCGGGGACCGTGACCTCCGGCATGTCCGCCGGCAGCGCATGCTGGCGGAAGCGTGCCTCGAAGTCCGCCAGCGCCCGCTCCGCCGCCGCCCGGTCGTGGAAGCGGGCGACGATCTCCTGCGCAAACGTCACCTTGATGTCCCGCGGATTGCGCCCGTTGGCCACGTCCCGCTTCCACTGCTCGATGGTGGACAGGGGCTCGAAGGACAGCAGCTCGATGTAGCGCCACATCAGGTCGTCGGAAATGGACATGAGCTTGCCGAACATTTCGTTGGGCGGCTCGTTGATACCGACGTAGTTGCGCAGTGACTTGGACATCTTCTGCACGCCGTCCAGCCCTTCCAGGATGGGCATGGTGAGCACCACCTGGGGCGGCTGGCCGTAGTGCTTCTGCAACTCGCGCCCCACCAGCAGGTTGAATTTCTGGTCGGTGCCGCCCAGCTCCATGTCCGCGCGCAGTGCCACCGAGTCATAGCCCTGGATGAGGGGATATAGGAATTCGTGGATGGCGATGGGCTGGTTGGCGGTGTAGCGCTTGTGGAAGTCGTCCCGTTCCAGCATACGCGCCACCGTGTAGCGGGCCGCCAGGGCCACCATGTCGGCCGCCTTCATCTCGCCCATCCAGCTGGAGTTGAACAGGACCAGCGTCCGTTCCGGATCCAGGATCTTGAAGATCTGCTGCTCGTAGGTACGGGCGTTTTCCAGCACCTGGTCGCGGCTCAGGGGCGGCCGGGTGGCGCTCTTGCCCGTGGGATCCCCGATCATCCCGGTGAAATCACCGATCAGGAACAGGGCTTCGTGCCCCAGATCCTGCAGCTGGCGCAGCTTGTTGAGCAGCACGGTATGCCCGAGATGCAGATCCGGCGCGGTGGGATCGAAGCCCGCCTTGACCCGCAGGGGCCGCCCCAGCGCGAGACGTTCCTTGAGTTCTTCTTCCAGGAGCAGTTCGTGACAACCGCGCCTGATGATCTGCAGGGCATCCGCAATCGAATCCATGAAGCTCGGTTTCCGCCGTAAATATCAGATATCACTGAAATTGTCCGGGCGCGGCCATGACAGAAAGTTATTTTGCCCGCCCCGGAAACTCTGGTATCCTCGCGCCTGGTTTTTCGGAAGGCGCAGCCATGCATAAGGACAAAGGCGCGATTCTAGCGCAAAACCCGCCTCCCGCCCCGGTGGACGAAGGATGGACGCCCGACGGGACGACCGCATCCCGCAGCCTGCGGCTGCGCTGGCTCATTGCTCTCTCCACCCTGCCGCTCTTGGGCATGGCGGTGGCCTTTGGTATCGCGCCGGCC
>JBBFMG010000287.1:0-2291 GCA_037478575.1 Burkholderiales bacterium
CTCATCTGGGGACGCCGCCGGGATGCCCTGTTCCGCCAGCCAGGCCGGGGCCCCCAGGTAGAGTGTTTCGTTGCCCACCCTGCCTGACACGCCCTTGCCGGCGACGCTCTGGAAGGCCGTGACCTCGGGCAGGGCAAGCCCGCGGCGGCGCGCCGCCTCGACGATGGCCAGCGCCAAGGGATGACGCGAGCCCTGTTCCAGCGCGGCGGCAGTGGCCAGCAGTTGTTCCTCCGTCACGCCGGGGGCGGGCACCAAGTCGGTGAGGCCCGGCCGGCCTTCGGTGAGGGTGCCCGTTTTGTCGAGGATCACCGTGTCGATGCGTCCGGCAAGCTCCAGGGCACGGGCGTCGCGCACCAGGATACCGGCTTGGGCGCCGCGCCCCATCCCCACCATGATGGCGGTGGGCGTGGCCAGCCCCAGCGCGCAGGGACAGGCGATGACCAGCACCGCCACGGCGTTGATGAGCGCCTGGGTGAAATCGCCCGCAAGACCCCACCACAGGCCGAAGGTGGCGGCCGCGATGGCGAGCACCACCGGCACGAAAATGCCGGCGATGCGGTCGGCGAGCCGCGCGATGGGCGCCTTGGAGCCCTGGGCTTCCTCCACCAGGCGCACGATGTGGGCGAGCTGGGTATCCGCGCCCACGCTTTCGGCGCGCAGCTTGAGCGTGCCTTCGAGATTCTGGGTGCCGGCATAGACCCGGCTGCCCGCGGTTTTGCGCCGGGGCCGGCTTTCCCCCGTGAGCATGGCCTCGTCCACGCTGGAATCCCCTTCCAGCACCTGGCCGTCCACCGGAATGCGCTCGCCCGCACGCACCCGGCACACGTCGCCCACGCGGATCAGTTCGATGGGCACTTCCTGCACCTGACCGTCCCGTTCCACCCAGGCGGTGCGGGGCGCAAGGCGCAGCAGGGCCTCCACGGCGGCGGAGGTTCTGCTCTTGGCGCGGGCTTCCAGAAGCTTGCCCAGCAGCACCAGGGTGATGACCGCCGCGCCCGCCTCGAAGTACACGTGCAGATGATCGAGCCCCCACAGGGTGACCACGGTGGAATAGAGCCAGGCCATGCTGGTGCCCAATGCCACCAGCACATCCATGTTGGCGCCGCCTCCGCGCAGGGCATGCCAGGCGCCCACGTAGAAGCGCCGGCCGGCCAAAAACTGCACCGGCGTGGCCAGGGCGAGCTGGACCCAGCGGGGCAGGATTTCATGGGCAAGGCCGAAGAGCGGTCCCGCCATCTGCAGCAGCAGCGGTGTGGTGAGGGCGGCGGCCAGCCAGAACAGACGCAACTCGCGCCGCCAGGCAGCTTGCTTCTCGCGGCGCAGGGCCTCGCGTTGGGCGGCCACCAGTTCCCGCGCGCCGTAGCCGGCGCGTTCCACTGCCTGGATGAGATCGGCCACCGTCACCATGCCCGGCGTGAAAAACACCAGGGCCTTTTCGGCGGCGAAGTTCACCTGGGCCTCCACGCCGGGCAGGGCATTGAGCACCTTCTCGATGCGTGCGGCACAGGCGGCGCAGGTCATGCCGGTGAGGGCGAGTTCCACCCGCTGCTTCGGCACCTCATAACCCGTCTTGCGGATCAGGGCGATCAGCTCGGCAGGCGAGGTGGCGGCCGGATCGTATTCGATGCGTGCCTTCTCCGCCGCGAGGTTGACCTGGGCTTTGACACCGGGCTGGCGGTTCAGGGCCCTTTCGATGCGCACCGCACAGGCGGCGCAGGTCATGCCCGCCACCGGCAGGTCGAGGCTGCAGGCAGATTCGGTTTCCGGACGGGTGGGGCTGGCGGGGTCGTTCATATACCCTGTCAGGGTATCCGCAAACCCGCGGAGGGTCAAGCCGCATGCCGGGAATGGGCGCCGTTAAAGGTGTCGCGCCGGCTGCCGATAATTGCCGCAGAGACACGGCCCATCACCTGCCGTCGCCGGTTGCCCTGGGACCGACTATGCTTGACAATGGCATCGGTGCCGTACCGGCGTACGGCGGGGGGTATGACGGCCCTGCCTGCCGGCGCCTCACCATGCCATGCTCAGGAAGGGACAACCATGGACACCTATGAACGCATCCGCAGCCTGATCGCCAAGGAATTCAATCTCAACGAAGCCGATCTCAAGCCGGACAGCCGGCTGGAGGATTTCGGCCTGGATTCCCTCTCGGTGATCGAATTCATGTTCACCCTGGAGACCGAGTTCGACATCGTGCTCTCGGAGGAGCGGGAACAGATCAACACCCTCCAGGACATCGTCAACATGGTGGACCGGCTGTTGGCCGCGAAACAGGCCGGTGGGGGAACGCC
>JBBFMG010000288.1:0-2280 GCA_037478575.1 Burkholderiales bacterium
CAGGAAGGGACCAGCCGGCCGCCAGTGCCGCATCCCCCAGCCAGCGCTCCAGGCTGTGGATGTTGAGGGCCGCGTCATAGCCGCCGCGGTTGCAGGCCGCCTCGCAGGGATGGGGACAGACCCGGCCAGTGCTGGCGGGCAGGGGATTGGCGGCCACCAGGGTTGCCCAGGCTCCCGCCCCATCGCCCTCGGCGAGCCGCGCGATCCAGGCCTGGGGATCCTCCCCGGCAAGACAGGCGTGGTGGCACGGCGCGAGGCCATGCACGTGCACCGGACGCTGGATGCGCCAGGTGCCCGTGAGGAAGTGGCTGGCGGTGCCCGGCAGGGCGAAGCCGCCGGGCGTGACTTTCACGCCCATTGGCCACCCCCGCGCCGCACGGTGTCCGCACTCTCCGTATCGAGGCCGCCACCGCCTGCCCGCAGGCCGTAGCGTTCGATATTGGCATCGGCCAGGGCCTGCAGATGGGCGAGTTCCTCCCGCGCCCGCGGGTCGTCGGCGAACAGGTGGGCGAAGCGTCCCTGCAGCCGGAGGTAATCGGTCACGGGCCGGGGCGTGCGCAGGGGCAGCACGCCCACCAGCGAGCCCCGCTCCATTTCCACCAGGGGGAAGAGGCCCGTCTCCACGGCAAGCCGCGCCACCTCGATGGACAGGGCCCCGTCATGGCCCCAGCCCAGGGGACAGGGCGAATGCACCAAAAGGAAGCTCGGCCCCGGCACCGCCAGCGCGCGCCGGACCTTCTTGCGCAGGTCGGCGGGGTAGGCCACGGAAGCGGTGGCGGCATAGGGAATGTGATGGGCGGCGATGATGGCCAGGATGTCCTTCTTGAGGTGGCGCTTGCCCATGCGCGCGCGGCCGGCGGGGGAAGTGGTGGTGGCGGCGGCATGGGGCGTGGAGCTGGAACGCTGGATGCCGGTATTCATGTAGGCCTCGTTGTCGTAGCAGACGTAGAGCACCTCATGCCCCCGCTCCAGCATGCCGGACAGGGCCTGAAAGCCGATGTCGAAGGTGCCGCCATCGCCGCCGAAGGCGAGCACCTTGGTGGATTTGCCCTGGGCCTTGAGGGCCGCCTCCATGCCCGCCGCCACCGCCCCCGTGTTCTCGAACAGGGAATGGAGCCAGGGCAGGCGCCAGGCCGATTCCGGCCAGGGTGTGGTGAAGATTTCCAGGCAGCCGGTGGCGTTGGCCACGATCACGTCCGGCCCCGCCGCCTCGGTGACCAGGCGTGCCGCCAGGGCCTGGCCACAGCCGAGGCAGGCACGGTGGCCGGCGGTGAGGCCGGCATAGCGGGGCTGGCTGGCGCGCAGCGCCTCCAGGGAAAGGGTCTGCCCGTTCATGGCGCCTCCTCCGGCAGTTTGTCGGGGTCGAGATCGAAAATGCGGAAGGGGCCGGGTTGCGCCGGCAGGCTGGCGAGCAGGCGCGGCAGCAAGTCCAGGGGCACGTCGCGTCCCCCCAGCCCCACGGCGAAGCCGTGAACCTGGGGCGGCTTCGCCAGTTCCGCCAGGGCCGCGCGCACCTCGGCGGTGACGATGCCGCCGGCACCCGGCGAGATGGCCCGCTCCAGCACCACCAGCCGTTCGAGTCCCGCACAGGCCGCGCGCAGGGCCGCCGCCGGAAAGGGCCGGAAGCAGCGCAGGTGCATCAGCCGCACCGGGCCGCAGGCCGGCTCCTGCGCCACCGCATCGGCCAGGGTGCCGAAGATGGAGCCCAGGGTGAGCACGCCGGTGGGTGCCTCGGGATCGCCCTCCACCCTTAGCAGGCCGCCTGCGTGGCGGCCACTGAGCGCCTGCCACGCCGCATCCACCTCCGGAATCAGATCCAGCGCGGAAAGCAGCGCCCGGTGGTGCAATTCCCGCATCTCGGTGTAGTACTCGGGCGCCACCAGGGTGCCGAAACTCATGGGCCGCCGGGGATCGAGGGTGCGCGAAAAACGGTAGGGGGGCAGGAAGCGGTCCACCAGTTCCTGCTCCGGCAGGTCGATGGCCTCCAGGGTATGGGTGAGGGTGAAGCCATCCACGCACACCATCACCGGCACTTCCAGCGTCTCGGCGATGCGGAAGGCCTGCAGGGTGGTATCCACCGCCTCCTGGTTGTCGCTGCAATAGAGTTGCACCCAGCCGGCATCGCGCATGGCCATGGAATCCTGCTGGTCGTTCCAGATGGACAGGGGGGCGGAGACGGCGCGGTTGGCCACGGTCATCACCAGCGGCACGCGCAGGCCCGCGATGTTGTAGAGCACCTCGCCCATGAGCAGCAGCCCCTGGGAGGCCGTGGCGGTGTAG
>JBBFMG010000289.1:0-2255 GCA_037478575.1 Burkholderiales bacterium
TAACTCTTCCCCTTGCCGGGCGAGTAGAGGACTTTCACCTCCAAGTGGGTGCGCCCTGCCGGGCGCACCACGCAAAAGGCCGCCCAGGGCGGCCTTGGCTTGCCCGGCGGACAGGACCCCTATTTGCGTGCGGTGGTCTTGCGGGCCGTGGCTTTCTTCTTGCGGGCGATGAGCTCGTGGATCATGGGCGTGAGGATCAGCTCCATGGCGAAGCCCATCTTGCCGCCGGGCACCACGATGGTGTTGGGGCGCGACATGAAGGAATGGGGGATCATGTTGAGCAGGTAGGGGAAATCCACCGTCTGGGCGATCTCGCGCCGGAAGCGGATCACCACGAAGCTCTCGTCCGGCGTGGGAATGTCGCGGGCGATGAAGGGGTTGGAGGTATCCACCGTGGGCACCCGCTGGAAGTTGATGTGGGTGCGGGAAAACTGGGGCGTGATGTAGTGCACGTAGTCGTGCATGCGGCGCAGGATGGTGTCCACGATGACGTCCGGCGCATAGCCACGCTCCGCTGCATCGCGATGGATTTTCTGGATCCATTCCAGATTGACGATGGGCACCACACCCACCAGCAGGTCCACGTACTGGGCGGCATTCACCTTGTCGGTGACCACGCCACCATGCAGGCCCTCGTAGAACAGGAGATCCGTGCCCTTGCCGATGCGCTCCCACGGCGTGAAGGTGCCGGGCTCCTGTCCCCAGGGCTTGCCCTCCTCCTCGCTGTGGATGTAGAACCGGCGCATGCAGGTGCCCTTCTCGCCGTATTCCTTGAAGGTCTTTTCGATCAGGTCGAAGTGGTTGGCCTCCGGCCCGAAGTGGCTGGGGGGACGCCGGCCTTCCTTTTCCGCCTTGGCCACGGCTTCCTTGAAGGCCTTGCGGTCCAGGCTGTGCAGGCTGTCGCCCTCGATGATGGCAGCGGTGATGTTCTCGCGGCGGAAGATGTGCTCGAAGGCGCGCTTCACCGTGGTGGTGCCGGCGCCCGAGGAACCCGTGACCGCAACGACGGGGTGCTTGACGGACATGATGACTCCCTGGATGGACGAAAATGCCTTGCGAAACCGCCGATTATAGGGTCCAGCCGGCTCCGGTGTCACTACCGGGGCCGGCCGGCACGCAGGCAGCGGCCGCGGTTCCGGGCCTTACCAGTAGGCGAGCAGCCGGCCGTTCTCGACCTTGGTCTCGAAGCGCCGCAGGGGCTGATTGCCCACTGCGATGCATTGGCCGGTGGTGATGTCAAACTTCCAGTGGTGTTTCGGGCAGGTGAGGGTGGTGCCTTCCAGGGCGAGATGGGGAATGTTGGTCACCTGGTGGGGGCAGCGGCTGTCATAGACCCGGAATTCCTGACCCTTGCGATAGACGAACAGCTCGCGGGTGTCGCAGGGCACACGGGCGGTTTCGCCGTCCTTGAAACCCTCCACCGGGCCCACATCATGCCAGGCCGCCTCCCGGGTGAGATTCTCCGGGCGGAATTCCGGCATGTCCATTTCCAGGATGATTTCCGCCGCCCACACGATCTTGGCCAGGCCCAGGGCGGGAAAGGCCATGATCAGCGCGTCGATCACCTCAATGGGTTTCACGCCGTCACGCAGCGCGCGCGTGAGATACTGCTTGAAGCCCGCCTCGGTCTGGGCATGGACCTTGGTGATCACGGAAATGAGATCCCGCGTCTTCGGGTCCAGGTGTTTGCCCGCGTCCTTGAGAAACTTGAAGTAGTGGCCGAGGGCATCGCCGCGGGCGGCGACCAGGTAGTTGAGGGCGTCGCTCATTCAGGTTCCTTTCTCGAATGGGTTGAATAAAGACAGGCCGGCAGCATTATCAGGCCGGCGCTGCCGGCCCTGCCAGATTCAGGGTTATTCGTGCCTGCGGGTGACGCGCACGTCCAGTTGCTTGAGCTTGCGGTAGAGGTGGGTGCGCTCCAGCCCCACCGCCTCGGCCACGCGGCTCATGTTGCCGCCAGCCTTGGCGATGTGGTGCTCGAAGTAGAGTTTTTCGAAGGCATCGCGCGCCTCGCGCAGGGGCTGGTCCAGGTCGAGGGGCAGGCCCGGCGGGGTGGCTGCCGGCGCTTGCAGCAGCGGGGTGACTTCCTCCAGCCCGATTTCGTCTCCCAGGGCCGCCAGGGCCGCACCCACCACCCCCATTCCCAGGGGATACACCAGCAACCAGGACAGCAGGGGTATCAGGGCAATGGCCGGAATCGTTACAAGCATTGGTATGCGCGCTCTACCGATACTGCGAAAGGCCGCACTGCTCAC
>JBBFMG010000290.1:0-2252 GCA_037478575.1 Burkholderiales bacterium
GATCGCCCGCGTTGAACGCGCGGGTCGCGCGGACAACCTCAGCCCAAGATGGCGATCACCGGTGCGTGATCGCTCGGCTGCGCGAGCTTGCGCGGCTCGACGTCGATTCGGCACGCGGAACACTGCGCGGCCAGCGCCGGCGACAGCAGGATGTGGTCGATGCGCAGGCCGTGGTTGCGGCGGAAGGCCATCATGCGGTAATCCCACCAGGTGAAGGATTTCTCCGGCTGCTCGAACAGCCGGAAGGCATCGCGAAAGCCCAGGGCCAACAGCGCCTGGAAGGCGGCGCGCTCCGGTTCCGAAAACAGCACCTGTCCCTCCCACAGGGCCGGGTCGTGCACGTCGCGCGGCTCCGGCGCGATGTTGAAATCGCCCAGAAGGGCCATGTCCGGGTGGCGCGCGAGTTCCAGGCGCAGCCAGTCCTTCAGCGCTGCCAGCCATTTCAGCTTGTATTCGAATTTGTCGGTGCCCACCGCCTGGCCGTTGGGCACGTACAGGCAGACGAAGCGGATCCCTTCTACCGTGCTCGCCAGCACCCGCTTCTGATCGTCGGCAAAGCCAGGGATGCCCACGCTCACATCGGACTGGGGCGCCCGGCTCAGGATGGCCACGCCGTTGTAGATCTTCTGGCCGGCGAACACGGCCTCATAGCCGGCCTCCTGCAGGGCCTGCACGGGAAAGGCGTGGTCCTCCAGCTTGGTCTCCTGCAGGCACACCACATCGGGGGCCGCGCGGGCCAGCCATTCCAAAAGCTGGGGCAGGCGAACCTTGAGGGAATTGACGTTCCAGGTGGCAATCTTCATGGAAGCAGGCGGCCGGCGCCGCCCGGGTCACTGGCCCGGCTTGGCTGCGGGCGTTTCGTCCTTGGGCAGGGGCGGTTCCCTGTAGCCGTAGGGCCGACTCCTGGGATAGCCGGCGGCATCCAGTGCGGCATCCCAGGCTGCGGCGTCATAGCCGGTGAGCGGGCGCTTGCCCACCACCAGCACCGGCACCTGGGGCGAGCTCACCAGTTTGGCCAGGGCGTCGGCATCCGCCTGGTTTGCCGCCGGATTGCGCGCGGTGTAGGGAATGCCGCGCCGGCTGAGATGGGCGCGCGCCTGGGTGCAGGGCTCGCCACAATCGGACACGAACAGGGTAACGGGAAAGGCTTCCGCGGCACGGCGGGTGGCGTAGGGCAGATCACCCCCCGAGGCGGTGTTCGCGGGGACCCGCTTTTCCTCCACCTGGCGGGCGCCGGGAGGCGGCGGCGAGTCGCTGTAATGCACCTTGCCGTCCCGGTCCACCCAGCGGTAGAGCTCGGCGCCGGCCATCGGGGCAAGAACCAGGGTCAGAAGAAACAACCAGAGGGGTCGCATCAGATTCGCAATCCGTTGAGCCGCTTCCGATAATACGCTTCATGGGCGGCGATGCCCACCACCGCGCCGAGCAAAAAGCCCAGCCCGCCCGCGACCCAGGCCCAGGGAAAGGCGCCGGCAGAGGCCTGTGGCGCTGCGGCCGGCGGGGCCGGCTCGGGGGCCGGGGCGGCAGGCGCTGCCGGGGGCGTGGATTCGGCCGTGGGTTTGGCGACAGGGGGCGGTTCCGGTGCCGGGACCAGCAGGCGCAGGGGCAGCCAACCCGTTTCCCCCGTCTCCGTGCGCACGCGCGCCACCTGGCCTTCGGTCTCCAGCACCTCAACAGGGGTGCCCGGCGGCAGCACGCGCAGGACACGGAAGCTTTCCGTCTTGCCGGCCCGCAGGTTCACGTGGCTGCCCGGCGCCACCGTGGCGTTGCCGGCCCACAGGCTCGGGGCGCATCCCAGGAGCAGGACCAGGAGAACACGCCGCATATGCGAAAATCCCCCTTTTTCGAGGCCAGGTCAAAGCCGGATTTTCCACGAGGTCGGCTCTGGGTTCAATGACGGCGTCACGGTCCCGCGGCCCGCGCCCAGTCCCGGCACTCCGGACATCATTGCGGCCACCTGGCGCATTTTCTTGAGACTTGGCTGATGGACAACGGCCGCTGGGAATTCTGGATCGACCGCGGAGGCACCTTCACCGACATCGTGGCGCGCCGCCCCGACGGCCGCCTGGTGACCCACAAGCTGCTTTCGGAGAATCCGCGGCGCTATCGCGACGCGGCCCTGGCGGGGATCCGGGCGCTGCTGGGGCTGGCGCCGGAGGCACCGCTGCCCACCGCGGCCATCGGCGCGCTGAAGATGGGCACCACCCTGGGCACCAATGCCCTGCTCACCCGGCGCGGTGCCCGCGTGGCAC
>JBBFMG010000291.1:0-2244 GCA_037478575.1 Burkholderiales bacterium
CCAGACCCCGCCCGCTCAGCACCTTCAGTCAAGAACACTTCACGGGCGGGCGCAAGATACGAGGCCTTTACTTTATACACGCTTGCGATTCGCCGACACGCAGCATACTCAGGGCGACCCCAGGCACGGCAAGGCCATTCACCAGTACGAGGGTTTCCCGAGTGAGTCTGCGACTGCTTGCCCCAGAGACAGCGACTTCGAAGCGCGCTGGCCATTGGCCGCTGATCGTCGCACCGGCATACACTGGGGAGCGGGTAATGCTGCTAAGCTTTTTCTGGAAAATGGGCAGCAATCCAAGTTGACGGTCTGCCCTCCTTCGGAGTGTGTGATGGCCTCACCCCGTGTAGAGATCCGTTACTGTCCCAAATGCCGGTGGCTTTTGCGGGCGGCGTGGCTCGCCCAGGAGCTGCTCAGCACCTTTGAAGGCGAGCTGGGGGAGGTGGCGCTGGTGCCCGCCGGCAACGGGCTGTTCCAGGTGTGGCTGGACGGGGAGCTGATCTTTTCCCGTGCCGAGGCCGGCCGCTTTCCGGAGGCGAAGGAGCTCAAGCAGCTGGTGCGGGACCGCATCGCGCCCGACAAGGATCTCGGCCACAGCGACCGCAAGTGAACGGGTGATGGGCCGCTGATCAGGCGGCGTCCCGCCGGCGGCCGGTCTGGGTCGAAGAGGGGGGCTGCAGGCGGGTGAGGATGCCGCCCAGGATTTCCACGTCGCGGGCAAGGTTCGCTTCCGTGGCCGCGAGTTCCTTCAGGCGTTCCTGCAGGTTGTCGATGTTGTCGTGGATGCGGCGGATGCTCTCGATGCGCCGCTCGATGGCGATCTTGTAGTCCGTGATCTGGCTGGTGAGTGGTCCGAGGGCATTGCGCAGCCAGGCCTCGCTTTCCTGGCGGGCCCGCTCAAACAGGGCGCGCGCCTCGGCGGCAATGTTGAGGAAGAACCGCCGCACCAGGAAGTGCTTTTCGGTGAGGATGTTGATGGGGTCGCGGCAGAAGGCTTCGGTGCGCCGCCCCAGTTCCTGGAAGGCGGCCTGGTAGGCATCCAGATCCAATAGCGGCGCCTCGCGCCGTTCCAGCCCGTGCTGCACGTGAAAGCGCACGTAGGCGCTGTCCACCAGCCCCTTGATCTGGCGGCCATGCTTGTGGATGTGCTGGAACTGCTGGGCGGTGTGGCGGATCAGGGACTGCATGCCCCGCATGAGGCCGGCGGTGGTCCAGCTGCCCCTGATGGAGTCGTGGGCCTTCTGCAGGATGCCGTCGAGACGTTCCACGCTCAGGTTGTTGAGGAGGATGCGCCCCTGCTGGGTGATCACCGTGCGGGTGACGTTGAAGGCGCGGATGGTTTCCTCATAGGCGAGCTTGTCCTCGTGCAGCTGGTTGAGCATTTTCTGGATCACTTCCCGGTTCTTGCCTGAAAGGGAGGTGAGTTCCTTGCGCTCGTGGCGCACTGCCGCGAGCTGTGCGCTCACGCTCTTGTAGGCGGACAGCACCAGGGCGCCGATCTCCCGCGTGACGGCCTTGCGCAGGATTTCCTGGCGCAGGGGGATGATGTCGCGCGCGAGCATTGCTTCCAGGGCGCGGATGCCGCTGCGCGCAAGCAGCGCCTCATCGCCGCGGATCTTGGCCAACAGCGCCTTCTGGGCAGACAGGGCGAGCACGTTGGCGGGCGGCACCCCCAGCTGCTGGGCGGTGGCCTGTCTTTGGCGCTCGATCGAGGCCTGCACCCTGTCCCAGGGCTTGAGCTCGTCCCACAGGGTATCCACCTTGTTGAGCACCACGATGCTGTGGGCGGCATGGGGTGCCACGTGTTTCTGCCAGATTTCCATGTCCGAGCGGGTCACGCCGGTATCGGTGGCGAGCAGGAACAGCACCGCGTGGGCACTGGGAATCATGCTCAGGGTGAGTTCGGGCTCGGAACCCAGGGCATTGAGGCCGGGGGTGTCGAGAATGGCCAGCCCGCTCTTGAGCAGGGGGTGGGGATAGTTGATCAGCGCGTGGCGCCACTTGGGGATTTCCACCCGGTCGCCCTCCCGCAGCATGTCCGCCTGCATGGGATCCTGGTCGTCCCACAGGCCCATGGTGCGTGCCTCCACCTGGGACACCAGCTTGGTTTCCGTGAGGGTTTGCAGCACTTCCACCATTTGCTGCGGCGAACCCAGGTCGAGGCGGCTGGTGACCCATTCCACCGGCTTTTTCTTGAGCTGGCGGATGGTCTCGTCCCGGTAGCGGGTTTCGATGGGCAGCAGGCGC
>JBBFMG010000292.1:0-2242 GCA_037478575.1 Burkholderiales bacterium
CCATGATCTCCACGCCCCCGGGAACCGGGCGATTGCTCAGGATCAGGGCATCCGGGCCGAGGGCATCGCGTACCTGACGCAGGGCCTCGCGCGTGGTGGGCGCGGAGAATTTCTTGACGATCATGCGCTAGCTCCCAAAACGGCGGTGACCTTGACGGTCTTGGTGTCGGGGATTTCGGCGTGGGACAGCACCTTGAGCTGGGGGGCCACGCGGCGCAGGAAGCGCGACAGCAGCGTGCGCAGCGGCGCAGGGACGAGCAGCACCGGCGGCAGCCCCTGGGCCTCCTGCTGCTGCACCACCTGGCGGGTCTGGGTGAGCAGGCGTTCCGCCAGCCCCGGTTCCAGCCCGGGGCCCTGGCCCTCGCCCACCTGCACCGCCTGCATGAGCAGGTGCTCCAGGGTGGGGTCGAGGGCGATCACCTGCAACTCGTCGCTGCCCGGATACAGGCCGTGCACGATGGAACGGCCCAGGGCGATGCGCACCGCGGCGGTGAGCTCATCGGCGTTCTGGGTGCGCGTGGCATGGTCGGCCAGGGTGTCCAGGATGGTCTTCATGTCGCGGATGTGCACACCTTCTTCCAGGAGGCTTTGCAGCACCTTCTGCAACAGGCTCAGGGAGACCAGCTTGGGCACGGTCTCTTCCACCAGTTTGGGCGACTCCTTGGCGATGTGGTCCAGCAGCTGCTGCACTTCCTCCCGCCCCAGCAGTTCGGCGGCATGGGTCTGCATGATGTGGGAGAGATGGGTGGCGATCACCGTGCTGGCATCCACCACGGTATAGCCGTAGGTCTGGGCCTGCTCGCGCAGGCTGGCGTCCACCCAGATGGCAGGCAGGCCGAAGGTGGGGTCGCGGGTCGGGGTGCCTGGCAGGCTGCCCAGCACACGCCCCGGATTGATGGCGAGATACTGGCCCACGAAGGCCTCGCCCCTGCCCACTTCCACGCCCTTGAGCGTGATGCGGTAGGCGTTGGGCCGCAGTTCCAGGTTGTCGCGAATGTGCACGGCGGGCACCAGGAAGCCCCAGTCCTGGGCGAACTTCTTGCGGATGCCGCGGATACGCCGCAGAAGCTCCCCATCCTGGCTGCGGTCCACCAGGGGGATCAGGCGATAGCCCACTTCCAGCCCCAGGGTATCCACCGGCTGCACGTCGTCCCAGCTCACCTCCACCGTTTCCGGCGCAGGTGGCGGCGGCGCCTCCTCGGCACGGGCGGCGGCCGCCCGCTCGCGCTGGGTGAGCAACCACGCCACGCCTGCCAGGGCTGTGGCCAGCAGCAGGAAGGCGACATGGGGCATGCCCGGAATGATGCCCAGGAAGGCGAGGATGGCTGCGGTCAGCATGAGCACCTGGGGGCGCTCGAAGATCTGCGCCACCAGCTGCTCGCTCATGTCCGTTTCCGCGGACACGCGCGCCACCACGATGCCCGCGGCGGTGGAAATCACCAGTGCCGGGATCTGGGCCACCAGGCCGTCGCCGATGGTGAGCAGGGTGTAGTTGTTGGCGGCCTGGGCGAGGGAGAGGTCATGCTGGAAGATGCCCACCAGCAGGCCGCCCACGACGTTGATGACCATGATGATCACGCCTGCGATGGCGTCGCCCCGCACGAACTTGCTGGCACCATCCATGGCGCCGTAGAACTCGGCCTCGCGCGCCACCTCCGCGCGCCGCCGGCGGGCTTCGTCCTCGCCGATGAGGCCGGTGTTGAGGTCGGCGTCGATGGCCATCTGCTTGCCCGGCATGGCGTCCAGGGTGAAGCGCGCCGCCACCTCCGCGATGCGCCCCGCGCCCTTGGTGATCACCACGAAGTTGATGATGACCAGGATGATGAACACCACCAGCCCGACGGTGTAATTGCCGCCCACCAGGAAGTGGCCGAAGGCCTCGATCACCTTGCCCGCCGCATCGCCGCCGGTGTGCCCCTCGAGCAGGATCACCCGCGTGGAGGCCACGTTGAGGGACAGGCGCAGCAGGGTGGTGAGCAGCAGCACCGTGGGGAACACCGAGAAATCCAGCGGCCGTGTCACGTACAGGCTGATGAGCAGCACGATCATCGCCAGCGCGATGTTGAACGTGAACAGCACGTCCAGCAGGAAGGGCGGCAGGGGCAGCACCATCATGGCCAGGATCATGACCACGAGGATGGGACCGGCCAGGCGGGTCAGGCTCATGCCGCCGAGGACGTTCAGAGTGCCGGCACGGGCGTTCACGCGCGGGCCTCCTCACGGGCAGACTGGGGATCCATGT
>JBBFMG010000293.1:0-2209 GCA_037478575.1 Burkholderiales bacterium
GGTAGGTGATGGTCACTGCCGCGTCTGTAAGCCACACGTCTTCGTCGCGGGGTGGTACCAGCCGCGCTGAACCGTTGCCCAGATCCACCTCCCGGGCGATGGGCTCGCGCGCGCGCAGGGCGGCCAGCAGGTCCACCACCAGGGGGCGGGGCGGAGCCGGCTCCCACAGGAGCGTAAGCCGTCCGCCGCAGGGCAGTTGCCAGCGCCGGTTTTCCTCGGGCGTGCCGCCATAGTGAAGCAGCATGGGGCCACCCGCGTCGAGCCGTTGCATGAGATCGGCCTCGATGCAGCCGCCCGAGACGCTGCCCACCACGGCACCATCGCTGCGGATGGCAGCCATGCTGCCGGGCGGGCGCGGACTGGAGCCGTAGCTGGCCAGCACGGTAGCCAGCCGCGCGTGGGGATCGTTCCAGTCGAGCAGGGCCTGCCACACCGCTTCCGGGGAGGAAACCGGGGCAGGCGCGTTCATGTCCGCAGCGACTGGGTGTCGAAGGGCAACCGGCGCAGCCGTTTCCCGGTCGCGGCGAACAGGGCATTGGCCACCGCGGGTGCCAGGGGCGGCACCCCCGGTTCGCCCACCCCGCTGGGATTGGCGCTGGAAGGCAGGATGTGCACCTCCACCCGCGGCATGTCGGCGATGGTGAGCAGGGGGTAGTCGTGGAAGTTGGATTGCTCCACCAGCCCATCCTTGAGCGTCACCGCGCTGAAGAGTGCCGCCGACAGGGCGAAGCCGATGCCCCCTTCCATTTGGGCACGCACGATGTCCGGATTGATGGCGATGCCACAGTCCACCGCGCATACCACCCGCTCCACGCGGAAGCGCCCGTCCGCCTGCACGCTCACCTCGGCCACCTCTGCCACCACCGAGCCAAAGGACTCGTGCACCGCCACCCCGCGGCCCCGCCTCAAATCCGGCTGGGCAGCCAGCGGCGTGCCCCAGCCGGCCTTTTCCGCCGCGAGCCGGAGCACGGCCTGATGGCGGGGGTGTCCTGCCAGCAGGCGCAGCCGGTAGGTCACGGGATCCATGCCGGCGGCGTGGGCGAGCTCATCGATGAACACCTCGGTGGCAAAGGCGGTGTGGGTGGAGCCCACCGAGCGCCACCATTGCACCGGCACGGGGTAGCGGGGCGAATGCAGGTCCACCAGCAGGTTGGGAATGGCATAGGGCAGGTTGGCCGCACCTTCCACGCTCATGGCATCGATGCCATTCTTCACCATGGCGCCTTCCATGGGCGTACCGGCGGCGATGCTCTGGCCCACCAGCCGGTGCTGCCAGGCCACGGGCATCCCCTGGGCATCGAGCCCCGCGGCGATCCGGTGGTAGAACAGGGGACGGTAATAGCCGGCGCGGAGGTCGTCCTCCCGGGTCCAGATCATCTTCACCGGCGCGCGGCCGCCGATGGCCCGGGCGATGGAGACGGCCTCGATCAGATAATCGGCGTGGGGGTTGGCGCGGCGACCGAAGCTGCCCCCCGCATAGAGCATATGGAGCTGAACTTTCTCCGGCGCAATGCCCAAAACCCGCGCCACGGCCTGCTGATCGCCAGTCTGCATCTGCTCGCCGTTCCAGATCTCGCAGCCGTCGGGCCCGAGCCTGACCACGCAGTTCAGCGGTTCCATGGCCGCGTGGGCAAGATACGGAAACTCGAATTCGGCGGTCAGCCGTTTGGCCGCCCGGCCCAGGGCCTTTTCCGCATCCCCTTCCCGGCGCGCCACCACCCCGGCTTCGACGAAAAAAAAGCGCTCGATCGCCTCCAGATTTGCGCTCAGATCGGCCGTCGGCAGTACGCGCGTGTCCCGGGCGCCGTTCGCGTAACCCACGGCGGTGACTCCCACGGTGCCGGCGATACGCAGCCGTCGCCCGACGCCCAGCAGGCGCACGGCAGGCGTCAGTTCGACCAACACGTCGTCCTTCTTGTCGCCGCGCTCCTCGAAGGCAACGTTGTCGGTCCACGTGGCCTGCGCCTGGACAGCCGGCTCGACGCTCCAGCGCGCAGCCGACGCGACGCCGGCATACGCCGCCCCGAGCAGGGCGAACGCGGAGCAGCGCGCCACACCGAGTAGACGGCCGGAATAACAAGCCAAGGCGGCGCGTTCAGGCCGATGCATCGCTGTAGTAGCCGTAGTAGGAACCGACGTCCGATTTGACGACCTTGTTCAGGACCGTCATGACCACCGGGCAATTCTCGACCGTGGCCAGCGCCTGCAT
>JBBFMG010000294.1:0-2194 GCA_037478575.1 Burkholderiales bacterium
GTCCTGGCGGGATAGGGCAGGACGATGTCGAAGCTGACGTCGTTACCCTCGATCCTGATGTTGCGCACGGTCTTCGCGCTCACGAAGTCCTTCTGCAGGTTGGGATCCACCGCGCCCTTGAGGGCTTCCTGGACTTGGCTTTCGGTAATGGACATGCTGGCTTTCTCCCTACTCAAGGACAACCGGAAAAGACGGCCATTCTATAGCTTTCGCCCGCGCCGGGCAAAATTTTCCTGAAAAATCATGGAATAACCCCAAAGGAGCATGGGGCAAGCGGCCGGCGCGGCAGAATCCCGCTGCGGGCGGCCCACGGGGCGGCTAGAATACGGGCTTTTCTCCAAGGCTGTCATGTCGCGCAAGATCCTGGTCACCTCCGCCCTGCCCTACGCCAACGGCAGCATCCATCTCGGCCACCTCGTGGAATACATCCAGACGGACATCTGGGTGCGCTTCCAGAAGATGCAGGGGCACACCTGCCATTACGTCTGCGCCGACGACACTCACGGCACCCCCATCATGCTGCGCGCGGAAAAGGAAGGCATCAGCCCGGAACGCCTTATCGAGCGCATGCACGGGGAACACCTGCGGGACTTCACCGGCTTTCACATCGGTTTCGACGAATACTATTCCACCCACTCCCCGGAAAACCGCCGTCTGGCCGAAACCATCTACCGTACCCTGCGGGATGAGTCGAAGCTGATCGAGGTGCGCACCATCGAGCAGTTCTACGACCCGGAACGGGAGATGTTCCTGCCGGACCGTTTCATCAAGGGCGAGTGTCCCCGCTGTCACGCCAGGGATCAGTACGGGGACAGCTGCGAGGTGTGCGGGGCAAGTTACAGCCCCACCGAGCTGATCCAGCCCTACTCCGCGGTGTCCGGCGCCACGCCGGTGCGTCGGCAGTCCGAACACTATTTCTTCCGCTTGAGCGACCCGCGTTGCCGGGCCTTCCTGGAGAGCTGGACCCAGGCCGGCCACCTGCAGGAGGAAGCCGCCAACAAGATGCGGGAATGGTTTGCTGCGGGCCTGCAGGACTGGGACATCTCCCGCGATGCGCCCTATTTCGGTTTCGAGATTCCGGACGCGCCGGGCAAGTACTTCTACGTGTGGATGGATGCGCCCATCGGCTACATGGCGAGCTTCGCCCACCTGGCGCAGCGGCTCGGCCTGGATTTCGACGCCTACTGGAAGGCAGGCGCGCAAAGCGAGCTCTACCACTTCATCGGCAAGGACATTCTCTATTTCCACGCCCTGTTCTGGCCGGCCATGCTCCACTTCTCCGGTCATCGCACGCCCACCCGAATCTTCGCCCACGGCTTCCTCACCGTGGACGGCCAGAAAATGTCCAAGTCGCGCGGCACCTTCATCACCGCCCAAAGCTACCTTGAGCAGGGGCTGGACCCGGAATGGCTGCGCTATTACTACGCAGCCAAGCTCAACGCCACCATGGAGGACATCGACCTCAGCCTGGAGGACTTCGTCGCCCGGGTGAACAGCGATCTGGTGGGCAAATACGTCAACATCGCCAGCCGCAGCGCGGGCTTCATCAGCAAGCGCTTCGGCGGACGCCTGGCCTCCCCGCTGGAGCGTGCGCCCGTGCTGACGGAGGTGAGCGCAGCGGCCCCGACCCTGGCCGCCCTCTATGAGGCGCGGGAATACGGCAGGGCGGTGCGGGAAATCATGCGGCTTGCCGACCTGGCCAACCAGTATGTGGACGAGCACAAACCCTGGGAGCTCGCCCGCGACCCGAATCAGGCGGCGCGCCTGCACCAGGTCTGTTCCGTGAGTCTCAACCTGTTCCGCCTGCTCACCCTCTACCTGAAACCCGTGCTGCCCCGGGTGGCGCAGGATGTGGAGCGTTTCCTCGCCATTGCGCCCCTCACCTGGGCAGACGCCGGGCAACTGCTGGAAGGGCATGTCATCGAGCCCTACCGCCATCTCATGACGCGGGTGGACCGGAAACAGATCGACGCCCTGCTGGAAGCGAACAGACAAACCCTGGAAAGCCCCAAGCCCGACACCCGTTCCCAAGCCCGGCATGCGGAGAAACAGCAGCATGCGACCTCCCCCTCTCCCGCGAGGGCAGAGGGGGCGGGCGTGATTGCCGGCGGGCCGACCATTTCCATTGACGACTTCGCCAAGGTGGACCTGCGTATCGCCCGCATCCTGCGCGCCGAAGCCGTGGAAGGGGCGG
>JBBFMG010000295.1:0-2192 GCA_037478575.1 Burkholderiales bacterium
GACCGCCGGCTGGGTCATGTACAAAAGCTCCGCCGCCTTGGTGAAGGACAGCTGCTTGGCCACCGTGTAGAAGACCTGGAGACGACGATCCGCCATGGAAGAACCTGCACCGAGATCCGGCCTGAAGACCTGCCGACGCGCGCCGGAAACCGCGCCTGCCCCACCCGCGGGGGACAGCATTTAAGCACAAACCTCAGCCGAAGACCAGAAACCCGATTGAGGGGCGTCCGGGGCCGGGCGCCCGCCGTCCCGCACCGGGCAACCCCGTGCGGCAACGCGCTTACGCCCGTCAGGGCTTCATGGTATAAAGCCGCATGCCCAGTTTGGACCGGCATCGGCGCCGGCTGTTTCACCCTTGACCTCCACGCAGCAACGTCTCCCCGGCGGCTTCTACGTCATCATGGCCGCCCAGTTCTGCTCGGCCCTCGCCGACAATGCGCTGCTCATCGCCGCCATCGTGCTGCTGCGGGATTTCTTCAACAGCCCCGAGTACGCGCCCCTTTTGAAATTCTACTTCACGGTGTCCTACGTGGCGCTGGCCGCCTTCGTGGGCGCGTTCGCCGACTCCATGCCCAAGGGTCGGGTCATGCTCATCAGCAACGGCATCAAGATCCTGGGCTGCGCAATGATGTTCTTCCACGTGGATCCGCTGCTCGCCTATGGCATCGTGGGACTGGGCGCTGCGGCCTATTCGCCTGCCAAATACGGCATCCTCACCGAGCTGCTGCCACCGCGCCTGCTGGTCAGCGCCAATGCCTGGATCGAGGGCCTCACGGTATCCGCCATCATCCTGGGCACCGTGCTGGGCGGCTGGCTGCTGCTGCCTCCGGCCAGTACCTTCCTCACCGGTCTGAACCTGCCGGGACTGGATACCCCCACCGCCGGCGCGATTGCCGTGATCGGCCTCCTTTACCTCGCGGCGGCGCTGATCAACCTCTACATCCCCAACACCGGTGTGGACCACAAGCCGGTCAAGCGCAATCCCTGGTATCTGCTGCGCGACTTCGGCCACTGTGTGAAGGTGCTGTGGCTGGACAAGCTGGGCCAGATCTCCCTGGCGGTGACCACCCTGTTCTGGGCCGCCGGCGCCACCCTCCAGTTCATCGTGCTGGACTGGGCCAAGATGGCCCTGGGTCTGGACGTGGAACACGCCACCAAACTCCAGGCCATCGCCGCGGTGGGCATGGCAGCCGGGGCGGTGGTGGCGGCATGGCTCATTCCCATCCACCGTGCCCTGGCGGTCCTGCCGGTGGGCGTGGCCATGGGTGGGCTGGTGTGCCTCATGATCGGCGTCAAGGATCCCGTCGTGGCCCAGGCGGTGCTGGTGCTCATCGGCGCGGCCGCAGGCTTCTTCGTGGTGCCCATGAATGCGCTGCTGCAACACCGGGGCCACATCCTGGTGGGGGCGGGACACTCCATCGCGGTGCAGAACTTCAACGAGAACGCGGGAATCCTGGTCATGGTCGCGGCCTACTATCTGCTGGGCCGGCTGGAGGTGCCGGTGAACGCCGCCATCGTCCTGTTCGGGCTGTTCGTGTCCGCCACCATGGTGCTGGTGATCCAGTGGCAGCGCCGCAACGCGCGGGAACACGGACCCGAGATCCAGCGCCTGCTGGAAGTGGCGCGCACCTCCAGCCATCCCTAGCACGGCCGCGCTGGGGCCCTCGGCGGCCCGGGCTGGATTCGGCTGGTCAGAGCAGCACCGGGCGGTCCGGCAGTTCGTTGGCGGCGGCACCCTGCGGCGGAAAATGGCGGGCCAGCAGCGCACCCACCGCCTCGATGCCTGTGAGCGCGCCTTCCGCGAAACGGCCCTGGCGGAAGGCCGCTTCCATACGCCGGCAAATGGTTTCCCACTCCTGCGCCGGCACCCGCCGCGCAATGCCCCGGTCGGCGACGATTTCCACGTCCCGGTCGGCGAGCAGCACATAGATCAGCACGCCATTGTTCTCCTCGGTGTCCCAGACACCGAGCTGGGCGAACACCTCCAGCGCGCGCCGGCGCGGGGTGACGCCCGCAACAAGGGCGGGCAGACCGAGACTCGCCTCCACCGCAAAACGGATCTGGCCGCGATGGGTTCGCTCCGAGGCCCGGATGGCGTCCTCGATGGCCTCGAGGGTCCGGCGGGGGAAGCACACCCGCAGCCACCAGGGTGGGAAGAACAGATGTCGCAACAGGCGGCCGAGCTTCATGCT
>JBBFMG010000296.1:0-2188 GCA_037478575.1 Burkholderiales bacterium
TCACCTTGGCCCATTCGTCCGCGTCCGGCAGGGGATCCTTGCGCTCGGTGATCACCTTCCAGACCTTGGCGAGCTCGGCATTGAGGGCGATGAAATCCCGCTGGTCCTCGGGCACGTCGTCTTCCGCATAGATCGCCTCCACCGGGCACTCGGCCACGCACAGGGTGCAGTCAATGCACTCGTCCGGATCGATGACCAGGAAGTTGGGCCCCTCGTGGAAACAGTCCACGGGGCAGACGTCCACGCAGTCGGTGTATTTGCAGCGGATGCAGGCTTCGCAAACGACGTAGGCCATGGCAGATGTCCCGAATCAAGCGCAAGAGCTTCGATTGTAGCTTCGGCGCCGCCCCGGAGCAAAACCGGCGCACCGCTTCCCAAGGCCCCGGATTTTCGCTAGCATAACCCCAGCCAGTCCAATACCAACTCCAATAAATCAACGCATTAGCCCATCACCCAGACCGCCGCACCGGCGGCTTTTTCGTCTAGCGAGGATGTCATGAGCGAACACATTCACTACGTCACCGACGATTCCTTCGAACAGGAGGTGCTGCAATCCGAGCTGCCCGTGCTGGTGGATTTCTGGGCGGATTGGTGTGGGCCGTGCAAGATGATCGCCCCCATCCTGGACGAGGTGGCCCAGGAATACGCCGGCAAGATCAAGGTGGCCAAGCTCAACATCGACGAGAACCAGGCTACGCCGCCCAAATACGGCATCCGTGGCATCCCCACCCTGATGATCTTCAAGAACGGCAATGTGGAAGCCACCAAGGTGGGGGCCCTGTCCAAGTCCCAGCTCACCGCCTTCATTGACAGCAACATCTAAAGCGTCTATTTTTCCGTCTAAAGTTCTCCGGCCGGGTCCCCGATAATCCCCAGCAAGGGGGCCCGACCACTTCGCCGGCGGCAGTTTGGCAGCCCGCCGGGTCCACTCCGCGTTTCGACTCCTTCCTCAACCGTTCTCTGCCCCACGAGTTTATGCATCTTTCCGACCTCAAAAGGCGTCATGTCTCCGAACTGGTGGAGATGGCCGTCGCCAACGAAATCGAGAATGCTGCGCGCATGCGCAAGCAGGACCTGATCTTCGCCCTGCTCAAGAATCAGGCCCGCAAGGGTGAAAGCATCTACGGCGAGGGGACCCTGGAGGTGCTCCAGGACGGCTTCGGCTTCCTGCGCTCGCCCGACAGCTCCTATCTGGCCGGTCCCGATGACATCTACGTCTCCCCCAGCCAGATCCGCCGCTTCAACCTGCACACCGGCGACACCATCCAGGGTGAGATCCGCACGCCCAAGGACGGCGAACGCTATTTCGCCCTGGTGAAGGTGGACACCGTCAACGGTGAACCGCCGGAAAACGCCAAGAACAAGATCCTGTTCGAGAACCTCACGCCGCTGCATCCTACCGAGATGCTCACCCTGGAGCGGGACATCAAGGCGGAGGAAAACATCACCTGCCGTGTGATCGACATGATCGCGCCCATCGGCAAGGGGCAGCGGGGGCTCCTGGTGGCGCCGCCCAAGACGGGCAAGACCGTGATGCTCCAGCACATCGCCCATGCCATTACCGCCAACCATCCGGACGTGGTGCTGATCGTGCTGCTCATCGACGAACGGCCCGAGGAGGTGACGGAGATGTCGCGCACGGTGCGTGGCGAAGTGGTGGCCTCCACCTTCGACGAACCCGCCACCCGGCACGTGCAGGTGGCGGAAATGGTGATCGAGAAGGCCAAGCGGCTGGTGGAACACAAGAAGGACGTGGTGATCCTGCTCGATTCCATCACGCGCCTGGCGCGCGCCTACAACACGGTGCAGCCGGCTTCCGGCAAGGTGCTCACCGGCGGCGTGGATGCCAACGCCCTGCAGAAGCCCAAGCGCTTCTTCGGCGCCGCGCGCAACATCGAGGAAGGGGGGTCGCTCACCATCATCGCCACCGCCCTCATCGACACCGGCAGCCGCATGGACGACGTGATCTACGAGGAATTCAAGGGCACCGGCAACCTGGAAATCCATCTCGACCGGCGCATGGCCGAAAAACGCATCTACCCCGCCATCAACGTCAACCGCTCCGGCACCCGGCGCGAAGAATTGCTCATCAAGCCCGACGTGCTGCAGAAGATCTGGATCCTGCGCAAGCTCCTGTATCCGATGGACGACCTGGAAGCGATGGAATTCCTCCTCGACAAGATCCGGG
>JBBFMG010000297.1:0-2185 GCA_037478575.1 Burkholderiales bacterium
AGGGCGTTGGGGCGGTTGATGCGCACCTTCACCGCGGGTGCTTCGGCCAGCTGCACCGCCTGGCCGTTCCAGAGCTCCAGCGCCACCGGCAGGTTGTGGCGCCGCAGGCGCTCTTCCACCAGCTTGATCATCTGGCTTTGCAGCATGCTCTCCTCCCCGGTCGTCTTTGGAACCGTTCCGGCAACAGTATAGAGAAAAGCGTGTGCGTCGGGTCGTGTTACGCGAGATCGTTGGCGAGCGAGGCGCGCACCGGCTCCGGCAGGGGCTCGATCTGCGCGGTGTATTCCGGATGATCCACCCCCACGCCGATGGCGGCACCGCCCTTCACCGCGGCGATCATCTCCGGCGTGAGTTCGAAGCGCAGGAAATGGACGGAGGAGGTCTTCTCCTCGTTTTCCCGCTCCAGGTCTTCGTCGGCGATGGCATAAACCTTGTCGAAGCCCGCCACGCGCACCCAGGTCCGGTCCTCGATACCCTTGAGGCGCTGGAGCATGATGCGCCGCTCTTCCAGGTCCGGATACTCCAGCATCTGGGTGACCTTCCAGTTGGTGCCGTCCGGGATCAGGGGGTTGTAGGCATCCAGTTCCTCCTGGATGCCCTCTTCCTCGAAGATGCGCTCGGCGCGCAGCATTTCCTGGATCTGGTAGCTGATGGTGAGGGAGTCCTCGAAGATGAGGGTCATGTGGTCGCCCAGGTGCACGGTGCGGTTCTTCTTGTGCTCCATCACCCTGGCACGGATCTGGGGCCGCGCCTTGGCATAGGCTTCCAGGGTCAGCAGGTCGGAACGGGTCAGTTGCGGCATGGTGTTTTCCTCGAGGATTTCACAGTCCGTAGGCGATGCGCAGCAGGGTGAGGGGGTGGGCCTTCTTGGCCTGGGTGCCTTCCCCCATGCCCTGCATGATGTGCCGGCCGGCGATGGCGCAGTCGGACGAGACGTAGTCGGGGCCCGGTTCGGCCATGGCGCGGAAGACCGGCTTGCCGATCTTCATGGAGTTGGCGAAGAACTCGCTCTTCACGCCCCAGGTGCCGTCGTGGCCGGAGCAGCGCTCCACCACGTGGACCTGGGTGTCCGGGACCAGCTGGAGCATCTCGCGGGTCTTTTGCCCCATGTTCTGCACCCGCAGATGGCAGGGAATGTGGTAGGAGACCTTGCCCAGGGGCTGCTTGAAATCGGTCTTGAGCAGCCCGTCGAGCCGGCGCAGGACCAGGTATTCGAAGGGGTCGAACATGGCTTCCTGCACCGCCTTCACGTCCGGGTCGTCCGGGAACATGAGGGGCAGCTCCTGCTTGTACATGAGGGTGCAGGAGGGCACGGCGGTGAGGATGGCATAGCCCTCGCGGGCGAGTTTCGCCAAATGGGGAATGTTGGTTTCTTTGAGGCGCGCCACGGCCTCCAGGTCGCCCAGCTCCAGCTTGGGCATGCCGCAGCAGGCTTCCTTCTCCACCAGCCGGGTGGGAATCTCGTTGTGTGCCAGGATCTTGATCAGGTCGTGGCCGATGCCCGGCTCGTTGTAGTTCACGTAGCAGGTGGCGTAGATGGCCACCTTGCCCGGCGTGCGCTGTCCGTCCCGCACCGGGAAATCCTCGCGCGGCTGGGCGTTGGACCGGAATTTGGCGGCCGCGTACTCGGGCAGCACGCGCTCCCTGTGGATGCCCAGCACGTTGTCCATCACCTGGCGTGCGGCACCGTTGCGGTTCAGGGCATTGACCGTCTGCACCACCACCGGGATGGTGGCGAGCTTGCCCAGGGTGTCGGTGGAGGACAACAGCTTGTCGCGGAATTTCACCTCGCCCTTTTTGAACTTGATGGCCTTGGCGCGCAGCATGAGGTGGGGGAAGTCCACGTTCCACTCATGGGGCGGCACGTAGGGGCACTTGGTCATGAAGCACAGGTCGCACAGGTAGCACTGGTCCACGACCTTCCAGTAGTCCTCCTTCTTCACCCCGTCCACCTCCATGGTGGGGGATTCGTCCACCAGGTCGAACAGGGTGGGGAAGGCCGTGCACAGGCTTACGCAGCGGCGGCAGCCGTGGCAGATGTCATAGACGCGCTCCAGCTCCTGATAGAGCTTGTCCTCGTCGTAGAAATCCGGGTTCTGCCAGTCGATGGGGTGGCGGGTCGGGGCTTCCAGGCTGCCTTCACGTACGGTCATGATGGTCTTCTCGGGTCGATGACGGATCAACA
>JBBFMG010000298.1:0-2166 GCA_037478575.1 Burkholderiales bacterium
ATTGATGAACACGGTGGCGCCGTGAAACAGCATCAGGCTCTTGAGGGACAGCCGCACGCCCCGCGCCCGAGCCGCGCGCGCGAAGGCGGCGTAGCCGAGCGGCCGCGCTGGCGGCTCGAAAAACACGTAAGGCTTGGGTTCGGTCAGGTAGCGCCCGAGGAAATCCGCCACCTGCGCCCGGTCCCAGCGAATCGCCTCCAGCATGTGCGCCACCTTGTCCAGCATGGCCTCCCCGATCTCGGCCGGATGCCGCTGGGGCGCGAGATCCGGATCCTCGTACATGCCCGTGACCTGCAGGTTTTCTTCCAGGTAGGCCAGAAACTGGGTCACCAGCTCCTGGGCGGAAGGCGCACGAAAGCCGATGGAGTAGGTGAGACAGTCGTCCAGCGCCACGCCGTAATGGGCATACTTGGGAGGCAGATAGAGCAGGTCGCCGGCGCCCACCGTCCATTCCTGTTCCGGACGGAAACGCCGCAGAATGCGCAGGGGTGCATCGGGCACCAGGCTGCGGTCGCGCTGGCCGCTGATCTGCCAGCGCTTGTGGCCAAGCCCCTGGAGCAGAAACACGTCGTAGGAATCGAAATGGGGGCCCACCCCACCCCCTGCGGGCGCGAAGCTCACCATGAGATCGTCCAGCCGCGCGTGGGGAATGAAGGAGAAGGCCTGCAAAAGCGCCTTGCCTTCCGGCAGCACCTGATCGATGCCCTGCACCAGCAGCGACCAGCGGGACCCCTTCAGGCCGCGGAAATCCCGGGCGGACAGCGGCCCATGGCGCACGCTCCAGACCCCGTCGCGCTCCGTGACCAGGCGCGCCTGAACGTCGTCCCGCGCAGCCAGCGCCATCAGCTCGCCGGGTGTCAGGAGGTCACGAAAATCCGGCAGGGCCTGCGGAACGAACAGGGGCGCCTTCTGCCAGTGGCGCGCAAGGAACTGACGGGGCGTGAGGGCGCCAAGCAATCCTTTGGTCATGGGCGCATTATACGGTGTGCGATTGGCCGACCAGGGGTGCCGGCTTTTCTTGTGCGCCCCCGGAAATGGTTTAGAATGGCCCGAGACTTTGGCCGTGCCCCCGGGCACCGCCCGCGGGCGCGCGGCAGAAGTCACCCAGGCAGGGGATGTTATGTTGCAGGCAGGAAGCACCGCACCCGATTTCGATCTTCCCGACGCGGACATGGAGATGGTTAAGCTGTCCGGCTTCAGGGGAAAGAAGAACGTGGTGCTCTACTTCTATCCCAAGGATGACACCCCGGGCTGCACCATCGAAGCCATCGAGTTCAGCGACATCGAAGACGAGCTGGCCGACTTGGACACGGTGGTGATCGGGGTGTCGCGCGACGACTGCATCAGCCATGCCGCCTTCCGCGACAAGCACGGCCTCACCGTGCGTCTGCTGGCCGATACGGAAGGCGAAGCCTGCCAGAAGTACGGCGTGTGGCAGGAGAAAGAGAAGGACGGAGTGAAGAAAATGGGTATCGTTCGCTCCACCTTCATCATCGACAAGAAAGGCATCGTCCGGCATGCCCTCTACGGGGTCAATCCCAGGGGCCATGCGCAGGAGGTGCTTGCACTCATCAAGGAAATGCACTCATGCAAATCGTGAAAAATTCCGTGGTCAGCCTGACCTATTGCCTCTCCGACAGCAAGGGCAACGTGCTGGAGGAATCCAAGGAACCCATCAGCTACCTGCACGGCGGCTACGACAACATCTTCCCGCTGGTGGAAGAAAAGCTGCAGGGCATGCAGCCAGGTGACACCCTGTCCGTGACCCTGGAACCGGAAGACGCCTTCGGCGAGTACGATGCCTCCCTGGTCCGGGTAGAGCCCCGCAGCGTGTTCCCGGTGGCCGACATCCAGGTGGGCATGCAGTTCGAGGGCGGCGCGGAGGGTTCCGACGAGATGATTCTCTACACCGTCACCGACGTGACCGAGGACACCGTGGTGGTGGATGGCAATCATCCCCTCGCGGGCCGCACCCTGCACTTCTCCTGCACCGTGACCGACGTGCGTCCGGCCACGCCCGAGGAGATCGCCCACGGGCACGTGCATGGTCCCCACGGACATTCCCACTGACCGGCACACTCACTGGCCGCATCGAGTAGGGGACGGGGTCACCCCCGTCGCCCTCTCACACCACCGGACGTGCGGTTCCGCATCCGGCGGTTCATT
>JBBFMG010000299.1:0-2131 GCA_037478575.1 Burkholderiales bacterium
ACGGCCAAGTATCGCCCCGAATTCCCGGCGCGTGGCTTTGCCACCCTTGAAGAGGCCCGCCTCTGGGGACGGGACTTCGTGCGCTGGTACAACTTCGAGCACCGCCACAGTGGCATCCGCTACGTCACGCCGGCGCAGCGACACGCGTTGGAGGACCGGGCCATCCTGGCTAAACGCCATCAGACGTATCTCCAGGCCCGCGA
Organism: Burkholderiales bacterium; assembly: GCA_037478575.1. Taxonomy (GTDB): domain Bacteria; phylum Pseudomonadota; class Gammaproteobacteria; order Burkholderiales; family Thiobacteraceae; genus Thiobacter. The sequence continues at coordinate 204 of JBBFMG010000299.1, forward strand.
GCGCCATCCTGCGCGCTGGTCCGGGGAGACTCGCGACTGGACACCGGTTGGTGCGGTCACGCTCAATCCGGAGCGCGATGCCGTCGTGCGCGGCCAGGTACATGCCGAAGATATGAGGCAGTTTGTCGCATGAATCAGGCGACAACTAGCTTGACTTGTTCCGGGTGGTTCCAGGCAATGCCCTCGAACAGCGGATAGATGGCGGCCACGATCACGAAAGTGGCTACGAGCTGCGGGTAAAAACGCGATCTTTCGGCGATCCCGCCGGAGACAATGGCAGGAATCGCGGCGGCGAAGGTGAGCAGGAAAAAGAATTTCACCAGCTCATAGCCGTTGTGTTGTGCCAGCACAGGGGCTGCCGAAAGGAAGTGCGTCCCATAGGCCAGGCCATAGCCGATAAAAAAATAGGCCACGGTGGAGACACAGAAGTCGCTCAGGATCTTGACCAGGGCATTGACCTGGTTTTTCTGGCGTACCGTGCCCAATTCCAGGAAGGCAAACCCGGCGTGCATCGCGAGGACGAGGATCGCGCCGAGGAGAATGAACAGCGTGTCGGCACTGGAGGCGGAGGGGGCCATGATGACTCCTTGATTATACGAACGCGAGGCAGAAGCATGGAACGTGCCAGGTGACAGGGCGCACCAAGTGCGCGTCCGCGCGCTTTTTTTGGGCCCGCCCCGATTGAGTCATGCCTTACTCTGGTGCATCAGGCCCCGTCCACGCACCATCATGGAGCACCGTGTTGCGCAGGAAGGGACCGGACAAGGCGGTCTTGCCGCCAACGATTCTGCGGCGCCCAGGCAACACCAGCCCATCCTGGAGTAACACGAAGGTAATGAAAGTGGCCTCAAGAACGGGCCTGGCCCGCCGCTAAGACGCCTCTGAGCAGACACGCACGCCAGCCCCAACGGCCGCCTGGAAGGGCACCTGTGTAGGGCCCCCCATCGGGGCGAACACACAGGCCGGCAAATGGGCGGCCGTGCGCTTTTGCACGGTTTCTTGCCAAGTGGCGTGCCCGAGGAGTTCCAATGCCCTGGAAATTTCTGCCCCGTCCACCGGATGGGCGGTCTGTCCCCGCCACGCCCCCTAGCGGTGCAGCGCCCACGGGCGATGCCATCAGCCCCGCAGGCAGGCCGGAGACGGTCTTCCTGGCGCGCGAGCCCGTGTTCGATGGCACGGAACGGGTGGTGGGCTATGAATTGCGGGTCCGCCCCGGCGGTATGCTACCGCCGGCGCCGCCGCGCGGCCCCGACGAGGAGATCAACCTCCTTGTGGACACCCTGACCCGGTTCGGGGTGGAGCAGGCCCTGGGTGACAGGCTGGGTTTCCTGCGCCTGGGCCTGCCGGCCCTGCTCAGCGATCTGGTGGAGCTCATTCCCCCGCAGCGTTTCGTCCTGGAATACACCCTGCCCGAGAAAGCGGACGATGCCCTCCTCAGCCGTCTTACCACCCTGCGCGGGCGGGGCTTCCAGCTGGGCCGCCGCTGCCCGGGGGAGGGGCCGGGGCTGCTCGAGGCCCGCAAGACCGCGAGTCTCGTGGTCTATGACCTGGCACTCACGCCCCTGCCGGACATCCTGCGCATCGACCGCCTGATCAGGCCGCAGAAGCTGCAGCGGCTGGTGCGCAACGTGAATAGCCGCACCGACTTCGAAGCCTGTCGGGCCGTCGGTTTCGATTTCTACCAGGGACGTCTGCTCGCGCCGGCCCAGACCCTGGCAGTCAACAGGCTGGACCCCAGCCGTGCGCGGGTGATGGAAATCTTCAACCTGGTGATCGGCCAGGCCGACGTGGCGGAGATCGAGAACGCTTTCAAGCACGACGTGGCCCTGTGCTACAGCCTGCTTTGCTACATGTCGCATCCCGGACGATTATATACTACCGTCACGCCACGGCTACCTGCTCGCGCGCAGCGTTCTGGCTGAGCTTTT
>JBBFMG010000300.1:0-2090 GCA_037478575.1 Burkholderiales bacterium
GGTTCAGGGGGTCGGCCACGTCCAGGGCGAAGATCCAGGTCTTGCCGTGGGGCTCCAGGGTGAGACTGTAGGCGATGGAAGCACCCGTCGCTTCCACTGCCGGCTGCGCGGCGGCGCCCCGATGGGGCCGCCAGCTCCTGCCGTCGAAGAGTTCCAGGACCGGGCCGCGCCAGTAGCGTTGCGCGGCCGGTGGCGGCGCGCCCCGGAATTCGGCGCGGAAGGCCACCTGGTCCGACTGCACCAGCCGGCTGATGCTGCCCGGACTCATGGTTTCGTCGAGGCCCGTGCGGCCGGCGAAGGCATCCTTCGGCAGTCCCCACAGGGGGCCCGGCAGGCGCGGAAACAGCAGGAACAGCAGCACCATCAGCGGCACCGCCTGGGCGACCAGCAGGAGAGCAAGGCGCGTGGCCGCCACCAGGCCCTGGGCGGGATGGGTGAGCAGTGCCAGGGCCATGAGCAGCCAGATGGCGGCGGCAAACAGATAGAGCGCAGCCGCGATTTCCTGCCCGTAGAGGAAGTGGGTGAGCACCAGAAACCAGCCCAGGAACACCGTCAGCACGGCGTCGCGCCGGGTGCGCATCTCCAGCAGCTTGAGCGCGACCATGAGGGTGAGCATGGCCACCCCCGCCTCGCGGCCGAACAGGGTGTGATAGGCGGCGAGAATGGCTGCGGCGCAGGCCAGCGCCAGCAGGATCAGCAGCCCCCGGCCGGGCAGGGGCAGCCAGCCCATGCCGGCGGCCATGCGCCAGCCCAGCAGGGTGGCCGCGAGGCCCGACAGCCAGATGGGCACATGGGCGGCATGGCCGGCCGCCACCAGCAGGATGCCCAGTACCACCACCAGGCCTTCCCGCCGCCCGAGCGTCACCTCAGCCATGGCCGGGCTCCCCAAACAGGGCCAGGGCGGCCAAACAGGCCTGCCGGTGGGCGGCCCCCTGCCCAGGGGGAATGTGTGTGCCGGGCAGCGAAAGCCCGTAGGCCACGCCTGCTTCCTCGGCATCCAGCACCGCCCGCGCGAGCCAGGACAGCCGCGTTTCCGTGTCACCGGGCGCGTCGTCCCAGTGGAGCTGGCGGCTTGCGGCAGCCTCCCCCTGGAAGCGTTTGCTGGCCAGCGGACCGCCCCGGGCGAGCGTTTTCCAGGCCACCTGCCGCGGCGAATCGCCGGGCACGAAGGGACGCAGTCCCGCGAAATCTTCCCGCCCCTCGCCCAGCGGGCGGCGGGCACGCCCCTCCCCTGTTCCGGGTGCGGGCGGCGGTTCTGCGCGCCCGAGGGGCCGGGGATAGACCACGCTTTCGAGGGCCGGACGCAGAACGGCCCAGGCCCGGAACAGCCCCAGGGGATAGACGGTGGAGAGGGTCAGCCGCGCCAGCGTCAACCTGCCGCGGCGCGTGGCGGGCACGGCCAGACTCACGGGCGTGGCGCCGCTGACATCGAGACGAACTTCGGGCTGACCGGGCAGAGCGAGGCACAGGCCGGGACGCGCAGACGGGGCGGCCAGGCTGAAATGGAACAGCACCTCGCCGCCCGCGAAAGCGGGGGTCGCGCCCAGGGGAGTGATCACCACGTCACGCAGGTTGCGCCAGGTGTGGAGCATCGCGGCGAGCCCCACGCCGGCCAGCAGGAACACGAGCAGAAAGCCCAGGCTCAGGGCGTAATTGATGGACCCCGCGAGCATCGCGAGCAGAAACAGCGCGAACAGCACGCCGTGCCGGGTGGGAAGAATGTAGATGCGGCGGGCGGTGATCGCCACCGGTCCGCTCTCCACCGGCAGGGGCCGCAGCAGAGCCGCAAGCCGCGGAAACAGCACGCTGCCGCCCATGGGCCCAGGGTCAGGGCAGGGGTACCGCGGCAAGCAAGGCCGCGGCCAGTTCCTCGCCGGTCCGGGTGCCCGTGGGATCGTACAGGCGGTGACCGGCCACGGCCGGCAGCACGGTTTGCACGTCCTCGGGCAAAACGGCATCGCGGCCTGCGAGATAGGCCTGGGCGCGTGCGGCCTGGACCAGGCCAAGCCCCGCACGCGGCGAGAGGCCCGTCCCGTAGGGCCCGCTGCGGGAGTGGGCCAGCAGGGCCTGCACGTAATCCAGCAACGGCT
>JBBFMG010000301.1:0-2086 GCA_037478575.1 Burkholderiales bacterium
CCATGAAGGAATGGCATCGCACGCATCCACATCTGTTTCACAAGCGGCCATATGATCGTCCGGGACTTGACAGATAGATGCCCACGGTCTTGAGAAAGGCCTGGAACACGCGCTCGTCGAAGTGGCCGTGGCGCCAGGAGGCCATCTTCTGCAGGGATTCGCCGGGCGACCAGGGACGCTTGTAGCAGCGTTCGGAGGAAATCGCGTCATAGACATCGCACACCGCGCCCATGCGCGCGAACAGGGTGATGTCCTCGGCCGACAGTCCCTCCGGATAGCCCTTGCCGTCCATGCGCTCGTGGTGGTGCAGGCACACATCGAGGACGATTTCGTCCTCCATGCGCCCGTTCTGCAGGATTTCCCAGCCCTGTCGGGGATGGCGCCGCACGATGGCGAATTCCTCGTCGGTGAGCCGGCCCGGCTTGTTGAGCACCTCGGGCGGCACGGCCGTCTTGCCGATGTCGTGGAGCAACCCGGCCGTGCCGGCCCGCTGCAGGGTGTCCCGGTCCAGCCCCAGGGTGCGGCCCAACGCGATCATCAGGGCACACACCGCCACGGAGTGCATGTAGGTGTAATCGTCCGCGGTCTTGAGGCGCACCACGCTCAACAGGGCGTGGGCATTGCGTTCGATGGAACTCTGGATGTCCTCCACCAGGGGCGCCACCGTCTGAACGTCCAGGGCCTTGCCCATGCGTGCCTCGTGAAACAGTGTGGTGACCTGGCGTTTGGCCCGGGCGTGGATCTGCCGCGCCCGCTTAAGCTCCTCGTCCAGGGACACCCGCGGTGCCACCGCAGGCTGGGCAGGCGGCGCAGCAGCCGTTGTAGCGGGGGCAGGCGTGGCAGGGTCTTCCACGTCCAGCCCGCGGCTCACGTCGATGACCACCTCCTTCAGGCCGCAGGTCTTGAGCAGCCTAAGATCCTCCGGGTCGGTGAGGAGAAACGACGTGCGCCAGAAGGGGTGGTCCAGCCACTTCCCGCACAGCCGCTCGATATACATGCCGAGGCGTAGTCGTTCGACAGGAATGGTCTTGCGCATGGCCCGTTTGCTGGCAGCTCAAACATTATCGACAGCGTGGTTTTTTTCTTGAGGCCAAAAAAAAACCCACGGATCGTTGGGAACGAAACGTGGGTCAGGAGGCGCAGAGGATGAATCCGTCCCGGTTTCCGGCAGGCGCCCGTGCCGGGCCGGCCGTGGGAAACCGGGGAACGGAGGCGGCGGAAGTCCCACGGGGAACCCACCACCCTAGGCAAGCCACCCGAACTTGCCCACTGCCGGCGGCAAAGTCGGCCGCCGGGTAGGGTCATCATCGCCAAGGCGGTGCCGGGACGGAATTCGCCGAAGGGTATATGCCGAAAGTTATAGGCAGATGACAGGGAATCAGTGGCGCGCGGCGGGGTTGCCGAAGGGCAGCAGATTCACGTAGTAACCCGCCAACCCCTGCAGCACGTGCATGCTGCGCCCATCGCGCAGGAGGCGCTCGAACTCCTGGGCGGTGAGGGGATAGCTGAAGGAATAGCCCTGGATCTCGTTGCAGCCCTGGGCCCGCAGGAAGCTGAGCTGGGCTTCGGTCTCCACGCCCTCGGCCAGTACATTGAGCCGCAGGTTGCAGGCCATGGCGATGATGGCCGAGACGATGGCTGCACCATCCGAATCCAGGGTGATGTCGCGCACGAAACTCTGATCGATCTTGAGGGTGTGGATGGGCAGGCGCTTGAGGTAGGACAGGGAGGAATAGCCGGTGCCGAAATCATCGATGGCGATATGCACGCCCAGAGCGCGCAGGCGCTCCAGGGTGGCGGCGTTGCCGGCGGTGTGTTCCAGCAGCACCTCCTCCGTGATTTCCAGTTCCAGATAGGCTGCGTCAAGTCCGGTTTCCGCCAGGACGAGGTCCACGAGGCCCGCCAGATCCCTCTGCACGAACTGGCGCGCCGAGAGATTCACCGCCATGCGCACGGACGGCAGACCCATGTCCTGCCAGGCACGGTTCTGGCGGCATGCCTCCCGCAGCACCCATTCCCCCACGGGAATGATGAGACCGGTCTCCTCGAGAATGGGCACGAACTCGCGGGGCGGCACCAGCCCCAG
>JBBFMG010000302.1:0-2073 GCA_037478575.1 Burkholderiales bacterium
AGACCTGGGTGTCGCGCAGCCAGCCGACCACGGGCAGCTCGTATTTCTCGAAGAAATGCTGCAGGGTGGCCGCCGCACGCGTGCGGGGATCCACACGCATGCCCACCACTCCGATCGCCACCGCATGCTTGCGCACCGCCTTGTGTTCCTGCAGCGTCTGGAAAAATTCCGCCACCGCCCAGATGTCGAACAGCGACGGCGGCACCGGCACCAGCACCTTGTCCGCCGCCTTGAGGGCATTGGCCAGCGCCTTGCCGTGAATGCCCGCCGGGGCATCCAGGATCAGGAAATCCGTTGCGGGGGGTTTGGTTAGATCGCCGTCGCGGGCATCCCAGGGCTCGATGCGGGGCAGTTCCGGGGAGCGGATGGACAGCCAGTGCAGGCTGGACTGCTGGCGGTCCATGTCACCCAGGGTCACGCGGTCGCCGCGCCAGGCGAAGAAGCCCGCGAGATTGGTGGCGAGCGTGGTCTTGCCGCTGCCCCCCTTGGGATTGACGATCAGGATGCTTGGCATGGCGCCTCCCTTCAGGAAATCTCCCGCCGCTCCAGGACGGCCTGGGCCAGGGTGCCCGCGTCCGTGTATTCCAGCTCGCCGCCTACGGGTACGCCGCGGGCGATGCGGGTGACCTTGAGCCCCCGTCCCTTGAGCAGCTCGCCGATGTAATGGGCGGTGGCTTCCCCCTCCACCGTGAAATTGGTGGCGAGCAGCACCTCGCGCACCACGCCGTCCTCCACCCGCCTCAGCAGGCGCTCCAGGTGCAGTTCCTTGGGCCCCACGCCATCCAGGGGCGACAGCCGCCCCATGAGCACGAAATACATGCCCCGGTAGATCTGGGTTTGCTCCATCATCATCAGGTCCGCCGGCATTTCCACCACGCACAGGGTGCTCCCATCCCGGCTACTTGAGCTGCACAGACGACAGACTTCGTCCTCCGTGAAGCTGTTGCACAGGCGGCAATGGCGCAGTCGGGACAGGGCCGAAGCCAGGGCCTCGGACAGGCGTGCCGCCCCTTCCCGGTCGTACTGGAGCAGATGATAGGCCATGCGCTGGGCCGACTTGGGCCCCACCCCGGGCAGGCAGCGCAGGGCTTCGATGAGCGCGTCGAGACTGGAGGGGCTGTTCAATTCCATTGACCCGCTAGGTTAGCCGAAGGGACCGGGGCCGCCCCCGATGGTCCTGACTGGGGGCGTCAAAACGGCAGCTTGAATCCGGCCGGCAGGCCCAGTCCGGCCGTGAGGGCGCCGAGCTTTTCCTGGCTGACGGCCTCGATCTTGCGCACCGCGTCGTTCACCGCGGCGGCGATGAGATCCTCCAGCATTTCCTTGTCGTCGGCGAGCAGGCTTGGGTCGATGGTCACGCGCTTCACGTCGTGCCGGCCGGTCATCACCACCTTCACCATGCCGGCCCCGGCCTGGCCCTCCACTTCCATGGCCGCGATCTGTTCCTGCATCTTTTTCATGTTTTCCTGCATCATCTGGGCCTGTTTCATCAGGTTGCCCAAGCCGCCTTTCATCATCGCTTTCTCCTATTGCTGAACCGGTTTGATGCTGGATTCGATCAGGCGCGCATCGAACTGTTCCAGAAGCTCCCGCACGAAGGGATCCCGTTCGATGGCCTCGACCGCCTGCGCCTGACGCGCCGCGCGCGCCTGCTGCTGCTGCTGGGCCGGGGTGGGGCCGGCCGGTGCGCCCAGTTCGATCACGAGTTTCACGGGCTGCCCGAAATGCGCCTCCAGCGCCTGGCGCAGTTTGTCCTGGTAGGGTTTCTCGGCGAGGTGCCGGTGCTCCGAGGGCACCACCAGCCGCATCACGCCCTGCTCGAAGGAGGCCAGTACACAATGCTCGGCCAGCATGCGGGCCATGCCGGACAGGCGCAGACGCCCCACCAGCGCGATCCAGTCGCCATCGAAGGCGGGCGCCCCAGCCGGCGCCGCCGAGGCCGGAGCGGCCGGCGGGGCACCTTCGGCAGGCGCCACGCTCACGGGCCGTTCAGTTTTTTTTTGAGCCGGGCCGGATTCGGCCGCGCGCGGTGCCGGCGCCGCATCGGCAGGCGTCTCGGGCCGGAAGGCCAAC
>JBBFMG010000303.1:0-2062 GCA_037478575.1 Burkholderiales bacterium
GTCGGCGCCGCATGCTCGAGAGTGCCCAGGGTGTCCATGTGCGCGTGGACGGTCGCGACTATCTCGCCTTCTGCAGCAATGACTATCTGGGCCTGGCCTCGCATCCGGCGCTGATCGACGCTGCCTGTCGCGGTGCGGCCCAATATGGCGTGGGGGCAGGTGCCTCCCATCTGGTGGTGGGGCATTCCGAGGCGCACCACAGGCTGGAGCTGGCGCTGGCGGCGTTCGTCGGCCTGCCGCGGGCGCTGCTGTTTTCCACCGGCTACATGGCCAACCTGGGGGTCGTCTCCGCACTGCTGGGACGCAACGACGTGGTGCTGGCGGACAAGCTCAACCATGCCTCCCTCAACGATGCCGCGCTGCTGTCCCGCGCCCGGTTCCTGCGCTACAGCCATCTGGATCTCGCGCAGCTGGAGCGCACCCTGGCCTCGGCCCGGGGCCGGCGCAAGCTGGTGGTGACCGACGCGGTGTTCAGCATGGATGGCGACATCGCACCCGTGCCCGAACTCATCGACCTGTGCGAACGCCACGACGCCTGGCTCATGCTGGACGATGCCCACGGCTTCGGTGTGCTGGGAGAGCACGGCAAAGGCGTGCTGGAGCACTTCGGCGTGGGCAGCGAGCGCATCGTTTACATGGCCACCCTGGGCAAGGCGGCCGGGGTGTTCGGCGCCTTCGTGGCGGGCAGCGAAAGCCTGATCGAAACCCTCATCCAGCGGGCGCGCACCTACATCTACACCACGGCCTTTCCGCCCTTGCTGGCCACGGCCCTCCTGGCCAGTCTGCACCTGTTCCGGGAGGAGGGCTGGCGCCGGGGTCAGTTGCGGGAGCTCATTGGCTGGTTCAGGTCCCACCTCCAGCTCGAGCGCTGGCGGCTGCTGCCTTCCGACACGCCCATCCAGCCGCTCATCGTCGGTGACAACGACGAGACGGTGCGGCTTTCCGAGGCCCTGCGCGCCGAGGGCATCCTGGTGCCGGCGATCCGTCCGCCCACCGTGCCCAAGGGCCAGGCCCGCCTGCGCATTTCCCTGTCGGCGGCCCACAGCAGGGAAGACCTGCGGCGTCTGTGCCAGGCCCTGCAGGATGCGGAACGGACGCTATAGGATGCCCACTCCGGTGGATGCCATGGCGCGTTTGCATGTGGAGCGGGTCGGCCGGGGGCCCGATCTCGTGCTGCTCCACGGTTGGGGCCTGCATGGCGGTGTCTGGCAGGGTCTCCTGGAGGCCCTCGCGCGGCGCTACCGCGTGCACGTGCTGGATTTGCCCGGGCATGGGGCGAGCGCGCCGGTGACACCGTACACCCTGGAAACCCTGGCGGAGGCCGTGGCGCAGGTGCTGCCCGAACGCGCCCATGTATGCGGCTGGTCCCTGGGGGGGCAGGTGGTCCTGCGCCTGGCCCGGGACTGGCCCGAGCGGGTGGCAAGTCTCGTGCTGGTCGCCACCACGCCCTGCTTCCGGCAGCGCCCGGATTGGCCCCATGGCATGGATGAGGCCACCCTCGCCGACTTCGCGCGCAGCCTGGAGGCCGACTACGAGGGCACCCTCAAACGCTTTCTTGCCCTCACCGCACGCGCGGGCGACGAGGCGCGCGCAGTGATTGCCAGCCTGCGCGCGAGCCTGTTTGCGCGGGGCCGGCCGGCGCCCGAGGTGCTGCGGGCGGGACTGGCCATTCTGCGGGAAGTCGATCTGCGTCCGGAACTCGCGCACATCGCCCAGCCTGCCCTGGTCATCCATGGCAGCCGCGATACCGTGACGCCGCCGGGGGCAGGCCGGTGGCTGGCGCAGCATCTGCCCCGGGGGCGCTGGCTGGAAATCGCCGGCGCGGCCCATGCGCCCTTCCTCTCCCACCCTGCCCACGTGAGCCAGGCGCTGGAGGCCTTCTTCCATGGCTGACGAACCCTTGCAGGTGGACAAGCGGCTGGTGCGCCGCGCCTTCGAACGGGCCGCTGCCAGCTATGACCAGGCGGCGGTGCTGCAGCGGGAAGTGGCGCAGCGCATGTTTAAGCGGCTGGATTACGTGAAGCTCGCGCCCGGCTGCATTCTCGACGCGGGGGCAGGTACC
>JBBFMG010000304.1:0-2017 GCA_037478575.1 Burkholderiales bacterium
GCCCAAGGCAAGCGCCTGGTGTACCGCGAAGGCAGCGACATCGTCGCGGTGGAAGGCGGCTTCGAGCTGCGCATTCCCTTGAGCGAAGTCCCCCTCACGCGCCATGGGACCATCGTCTTCCAGATCGACAACGCCATGGCCGCCGTCGGGGCGGCCTGGGCGCTGGACCTGGACTGGAACGTCATCCGCCGGGGGCTGGCCAGCTTCGTTTCGGATGCCTCCCGCACCCCCGGCCGTTTCAACGTGTTCGACTACCGTGGCGCCACCGTGATCGCCGATTACGGCCACAACGCGGACGCCATGCACGCTCTGGTGCAGGCCGTGGAAGCCATGCCGGCACGGCGCCGCAGCGTGGTGCTGAGTGCCGCCGGAGACCGCCGGGACGAGGACATCCGCACCCAGGCGGAGATCCTCGGTCATGCCTTCGACGACGTGATCCTCTACGAGGACGCCTGCCTGCGTGGACGCGCGCCCGGCGAAACCTTCGCGCTGCTGCGCGAGGGCCTGGCCCGGGCCCGTCGCGCGCAAAACATCCGGGAAATCCGCGGCGAGTTCGCCGCGATCGATGAAGCCCTGGCCCGACTGGAGCCGGGTGACCTCTGCCTCATCCTGGTGGACCAGGTGGAGGCTGCGCTCGCGCACCTGCAAAGCCGCCTCGCGCACGCCCAGGTGGTCTGATCCTGCACCGGGGCACCCACTGCGGCCAGCCTGTCTGTTAAGCGGCGCTTAAGCCCACGCTCAGGCTGCTTTAAGGCGACTACGGCAGACTCCCGTTGCATGTATCGCGCAACCGGGGAGTCTCTTCATGAAAACCGTCACCTTCACCCTCCTGCTGTTCAGTGCGGGGAGCGCCCTTGCGGCGCCTCCTGCCGAGCTGCTCGCCCACTATCGCACCGAAGCCATGGGGTCGGCCCCCCAGTTCGTCCCGTCGGCCCAGCGGGGTGCTGCGTTCTACGCGCGCCGCTTCAACGTGTCGGCCGGGATGCCGGCCTGCACCAGTTGTCACACCGACGATCCCACCCAGCCGGGCCGTCACGTGATCACCGACAAGGCCATCCGGCCTTTGGCCCCGGCCGCCAATCCGGAGCGCTTCACCGATCTCGCCAGGGCCGAGAAGTGGTTCGGCCGCAACTGCAGGGAGGTGGTGGGCCGCGCCTGCACCGCGGCGGAGAAAGCCGATTTGGTCGCCTTCATGCTGGAGGTGCGGCCATGAAATCTGGTTTCCTGACCGGCCTCGTGCTCGTCTCCCTTTCTAGCCCGGTGCTGGCCGACAAACACGGCCTGCCCGCCGGCGCGCCACCGGCCTTTCAGGCCGAGTGCGGCAGCTGCCATGTCGCCTATCCACCGCAATTTCTGCCGGCAGACGACTGGCGGCGCGTGATGGCGGGCCTCGACACACACTTTGGCGACAATGCCAGCCTCGATGCGCCCACCCGGCATCTCATCGAAGATTACCTCGTGCGCAATGCCGGCAGTCCGGCGAAGCTTGGCCGCAGCAACACGACACGACAGAATGAGTTGCCGCGGCTCACCCAGACTGTCTGGTTCCAACGCAAGCACCGCGAGGTGTCACGCAGCGACTGGGCCCACCCCAAGGTCAAGACGCCGGGCAACTGCGCCGCCTGTCACACCCAGGCCGCGCAGGGCAGCTTCCGGGAGCGGGAAATCGTGATGCCAGGCGGCCGCCATTGGGAAGGAGATTGAAATGGAGCAGATCCTCGTCTGGGACTGGCCGGTGCGTATCGGCCACTGGCTGATGGTGGCCGCCTTCGCCCTCGCCTGGCTCACGGGCGAAAGCGAAACCTGGCGGCGGGTCCATGCCTTCGCCGGCGGTGCCCTGGTGGGCGTGATGCTGTTCCGTCTCCTGTGGGGCTTTGTGGGCACCCGGCATGCACGCTTTGCCCGCTTCGTGACAGCGCCGTCGGCCGCCCTCCTCTATCTCAGGGGCCTGCTCACGGGCCGTGCAGCACACACCACCGGTCACAATCCGGCAGGATCGCCCAGGCGCCTGCCGGAT
>JBBFMG010000305.1:0-1991 GCA_037478575.1 Burkholderiales bacterium
CTTGGCGGGCTCACGCTGCCTGGTGCGCTGGTCGTTCTGCTGGTGTGGCTGGTCTGGTGCTGGGCGGCGGTGCGCCTGCTGGCCGGCTTCCTGGCGGCCGGAGAGGACACGCCTGTCCCCGCCGACGTCACGACCGCGACGCTGGGCGTGGGCCTTTGCCTGCTCGCGCTGTTCACCGGCGTGGGCCTGTCCTGGGCGCAAGGCCGCTGATGAGCCTGTCCCTGGGCCGGCGCCTGCGCATTCGCGCCATGGTGCACGTGGCGGGGGAGCCCATACCCTTCTTCTGGCCCATGCGCACCTTCATTCACCACAATCCGCTCCATGGGCTCGAGCATCTGCCCTTCGTCGAGGCCGTGCGCGAAGGCAGCCGCCTGTTTGGCGCGCGCGGCTACCTGCCGCGCGCCCTGTATCAGCAGGCGCTGGCGGAAGGGCGGGTGGACGCCGCCGTGCTGGAACGCGAGGTGGCGCGCCACGCCGCCCCGGCGGCAGACCTGCCCGGCGTCGACTTGGCGCGGCTGTGCCTGACGCTTGCCACATGCGAACCAGAGCCGCTGGGTGCCCCGCCTAGCCTGGCCGATGGCGCAGATTTGGCGGCCGCCCTCGCGGGGGCGCCGTTGCCGCAGCGGGAGATTCCCCCGGCCCGGCTGGCGGCCCAGGTGCGGGCGGCATGGACACCCGGCCGGCCCGTTTACGCCCTGGTGGACGAGCTGTTCGGCAGCGACATCGGCGCGACCCTCGACGAGCTGGTGATCAAGAGTTGTCTGGATTTCTTCGACGAGGGGCAGTCTGTCTGGCAGATGCCGGGGCGCGAGCGGGGACTGTTCGCGGCCTGGAGTGGCGTGGCGCGCCACAACCTGCGTCTGTTCCTGCGTGGACTGCACATCCGCCGCGTGCTGGCAGTGGACGACACGCCGGAAGGTGTGATCCACCATGTGATGGGAGAGCTGGGCATCCCGGAAGACGACTGGGGCGAGGCCTTTACCGGCGAGCTGGCCCGTCTGCCCGGCTGGGCGGGCTTCATCCGGTGGCGGTCCAGCGCACGGCATTACCACTGGGCCCAGCTCCATCCCGCGGATCTGGTGGACTATCTGGCCATGCGTCTCACCCTCGCCGCCGCGTTGCTCTACGAGCACGGCGCCCGCACCGGACTGCCCGCGAGCCTGCCGGCGCTGGCCGAATTCGTCGAGCGCGAACCCGAGCGGGCCTGGCTCAGCCGCGAATTCCATGGGGGCCGCGTGCTGCCTGCCCATGCGCGGGAAGTGGAACGGGCGCTGGCACGCCCCAGGACGCTGCCGCGTATGCTGCCGGCGTACCTCACGGCCAAGCGCCGTCACGAGGCCGAATACTGGGCGGCGCGGCTCAACCGTCTCGCCTCCCGGGCGGGCCAGCTGCAAGCCCTGCGCGCCCTCGACGGCGAATCCCTGCTCGGGCTGTGCCAGCGGCTTGCCCGGTTCGAAGAGGCGGAGGGTTTCCTCTGGCTGACGGCGCACGAGGCGCACCACCAGGCAGGTCTGCTCGCAGGCTTGCGCCGCGAACCGGCACCGCCCCGGGAGAGGCGGCCGTTCGCCCAGCTCATGTTTTGCATCGACGTGCGCTCGGAGCGTATCCGGCGTCACCTGGAACGGGTGGGCGACTTCCAGACCTTTGGCATCGCTGGCTTCTTCGGTGTGCCCCTGGCTTTCATCGGCCTCACCAAGGGCTCGGAGATGCATCTGTGTCCGGTGGTGGTGACTCCCAGAAACCTGGTGCTGGAGTTGCCCCTTGCGCGCCAACCCCGGGACGAGGCGCTCATGTCGGTGCTGGAGCAGGTGATCCACGACCTCAAATCCTCGGTGCTGTCCCCCTTCGTCACGGTGGAGGCGATCGGCCTGCTGTTCGGGCTGGGCCAGTTCGTGACCACGTTCGTCATCACGCACCTCTACGTGGCGCACGCCAACCGGCGCACCGACCCCATCGCCGACGAGATGCGCGAGCGCCTCGAGGCCCACGAC
>JBBFMG010000306.1:0-1981 GCA_037478575.1 Burkholderiales bacterium
GGATCCAGGGTCTGACCCACCCGCAACCGCACCTGTTGGCCGGTCTCCAGGGGAATCAGGGCCGTGCCCGGTGCGCGTGCCCGGGCCTCCGGGTGGGGGCGCCCGTTGATCCACACGGTCTGCCGGCCGTCGCTGCGGGTGAGGATGCCGTTGAGGGTGAGCCCCCCGCCTGCCTCGCCGGGGGGGCCAGCGGTTTGGGTGCGCCGCGCCAGCTCGAGCAGGGCGCGCTGCTCCGGCGTGAAAAAAATCCGGCCCAGGTCGTCACCCCATGCCTGCGTCAGGCAGGCAGAAAGCAGGGCAAGGCCAAGCAGGAAAGACTTCATGGGCGGTTCTCCACCGGGCTCAGGGTGATCCAGGCCAGGCTGCACTCCGCAGCGAGCTTGGGTTCGAAGCGGGCGCTGAAGGGTGCGCTGCCCAGCCGCTGGATGGTGCACGCGCGTGGCAGGACCAGGCCTGCCTGCTGGCTTTCCAGGGCCGCGAGGAAAGCGAGCAGGTCGCCTTCGTGCAGCAGCTTCAGGTTGAGTTCCATGGGGCTTTCCTGCACCACCACGCCCACCGGTGGGACCGGCAGTCGGGCCGGCTGCTGGCCGGCGAGGCGGTAGTCCACGCCGAAGCCACGCAGGCTCTGGCCTGCCGCACGCACGGCGTCGATCCAGTTCACGCGCTGTTCCGGTCCCACGATGCCGGCATCAAGCAGCTTCCGGTAGGCGGGACCATAGCGCTCCAGGAGGCGCCGTTCCTCGTCCACCTGACTGAGCCGCGCGCGCGCCTCGTTGAGGCGCTGTCGCTCGGCCTCGAAGGCATGCCGGGCCTCGCGTGCCGCGCTCCCGCTCACGTTGGCCAGCCAGGCCGCGAGGGCCGCGGCGGCCAGCAGGGCCGCCAGGGGTGCAAGCCAGGTCCTGAGCCAGTCGGCGAGGTTCATGGGGCGGGCTTAAGACGCAGTGCCAGGCGGAAGCGGGCGCTGGCGCTCTCCGGGGCTTCGGCGGTGTTGCCGGCGAGCGGTGCCCGGGGATCCAGATTCACCGGCAGCTCCACCACGTTGACGTCCTTCACGCCGGGCTGGCTGCGCAGGCTGTCCGCCAGACGCTGGATGAGGACGAGGGCGGCGCGATAGTCGCCATCGAAGGGGCGAATCTCAGCGGCGAGCTCCACCTGTTCGGCCGGGGGAATCTCCGATTTCCAGGTGAAGCGCGTGAGTTCCACCGAGGGAAAGGCCGGCAGCACCCGGCCCACGAGCCGCAGCGCCGTCTCGGGCGTTCGGCGCTGGGCGGAGAGCAGCCCGGCGGCCTCCACCGCCGCACGCATCTGCCCGGCCGAAGCGGGCGCAGCGGGAAACGTGCGCGTGACCGCTTCGTAGCGGGCGTGCACCGCCTGCGCCTCGGCGCGGGCCCGCGCCGCCTGCTCAAGCCAGTCCTGGCGCTGGTAAAACGCCGCACCGGCGTAGGCGACACCCGCAAGGGCGATGCCGCCGGCCAGCCCGTAGGCGGTGAGCTGCAGGCGCTGCTGCACGAAGCCCTGCCGCTGCTGCGGTTGCGCCAGATTACAGGCGGGCGCGTGGCGGCCCAGCAGGCAGAGCATGAGGGCATCCATGTCGCGGGGCAGCCGGCTTTCGGGCAGCCCCATCGCCCGGGCGAGACGTTCGGCCCCCACGGCCTCGCAGCGGAAGCCCGGTTCGGGTGGCACCCGGCGGCAGGTGGAGGCCAGCTCACCGGTGGGATCGAGCACCCACGCCACCAGGGGCGCGTCCCGCGCGATGAGGCGCGCGTTGTAGAAAAACAGCCGGCTCTTTTCCATTTCCTCCGGCAGCAGCCTTTCCAGTGTCGCGGGGCTGGTGTCCTCCAGGGGCGTGAGCCGGCTGATGCGCAGGTGCCCATCCACGAACAGGCTCTGGCGCAGCCCGCCGCCCTGCAGCGAGACCAGCAGCCGGGCACCCTGCCCGTCGAGGCGCGCCACCAGGGCTTCGCTCACCGAGGGCAACAGA
>JBBFMG010000307.1:0-1947 GCA_037478575.1 Burkholderiales bacterium
GTGCCCGGCCTCCGCCTCACGCGGCCAGAGTTCCACCAGGCGGCTGACGATGTGGGGAAAACGGAGTTCGAGCGCGCTTTCCATGGCGATCCTCCCGTGACGGTGCGGGTGCGTGGCCCCGCGGCGTGGGCCATTCATTCGGCATTGTCGCCCCTTCCTCCGGCAAGTCAAGCCGCTGCCCCGTCCGCCCGGGTGGAAACGCAGCGGCGAGGAGTGCAGGCATGATTCCCGTTCTGGTCTTCGACATCGAAACCATCCCCGACACCGACGGGCTGCGCACCCTGTGGGATCTCGATCCGGCGGCGAGCCCGGAGGAGATTGCCGAAATCGCCTTCCAGCGCCGGCGCCAGGCGACGGGCAGCGAATTCCTGCCCCATCACCTGCACCGGGTGGTCGCCATCTCCTGCGTGCTGCGCAATGACGAGGGGTTCCGTGTCTGGTCCCTGGGCACGCCGGAAGCACCCGAGGCGGAGCTCATCCAACGCTTTTTCGACGGCATCGAGAAATACACGCCCCAGCTCGTCTCCTGGAACGGGGGCGGCTTCGATCTGCCCGTGCTCCATTACCGGGCGCTCATCCATGGGCTGTCGGCGCCCCGCTACTGGGACATGGGCGACGATGACCGCGACTTCAAATGGAACAACTACATCAGCCGCTACCACACCCGGCATCTCGATCTCATGGACCTGCTCGCCCTGTACCAGCCGCGGGCCAATGCCCCCCTGGACGAACTGGCGCGGCTCATTGGCTTCCCGGGCAAGCTGGGCATGGATGGCAACCAGGTCTGGCCCGCGTGGCGGCGCGGCGAAATCCAGGCCATCCGCGCCTATTGCGAGACCGACGTGGTCAATACCTTCCTCGTCTATCTGCGTTTCCAGCTTTTGCGCGGCGCCCTGACACGGGAAACCTATGATGCGGAAGTGGCCCGCGTGCGCGAGCATCTGGCGGGGTTGCCGGATGCCCACTGGCAGGAATACCTCGCGGCCTGGGGCTGACATGGACGCACAACTGGACCGGCGGGGTCTGTGGTGGCTTCTGGGGCTTTTGATGGTGGCCGTCGTGCTCCACCTGTCCCTCATGCCTGCGCCCCCTGAGCCTCTGGCGTTTGCCCATGCCGACAAGCTGGAGCATGGTGTCACGTTCGCCTGGCTTGCCTTGTGGTTCCTGCAGATCGCACCCCGTCATGCCCTGGCTGTGATGGCGGCGCTGCTGGTGCTGGGGGTGGGTATCGAGATCGCCCAGTCCTTTACGCCGACCCGCTCGCCCGAGGCGGCCGACGTCGTCGCGGATGCCCTGGGGCTCGTGTTTGGTGCGCGCCTGGCGGCCACCCGGGCCGGCCGCCTGCTGATCACCCTGGAGCGGCGTCTCGATGGCTGGAGGATGCTGGCATGAGCGTGCGTATCGAATCCCTGGACCACGAGGGGCGCGGTGTCGCCCACGTGGGCGGCAAGGTGGTGTTCGTGGAAGGCGCGCTGCCCGGGGAATGCGTGGAGATACGCAGCTTGCGCCGCAAGCCCAGCTACGAACTGGCCAGCGTCACCCGCGTGGTCGAGGCGAGCTTCATGCGGGTGTCTCCACGCTGCCCCCATTTCGGCGTGTGCGGCGGCTGTCTGCTGCAGCACATGGATCCCGCTGCACAGGTGGCAGCGAAACAGCGCATCCTGGAAGACAACCTGGCGCGCATCGGCAAGGTGCGGCCGGAGCAGATGCTGCCGGCCATTCATGGACCGGCCTGGGGCTATCGCCACCGGGCGCGCATGTCGGTGCGCCTGGTCGCCAAGAAGGGCGGCGTGCTGGTGGGCTTCCACGAGCGCAAAAGCAGTTTCATCGCCGATATGCATCGCTGCGAGATCCTGCCGCCCCGCCTGTCCCGGCTGATCGACCCGCTGCGAGAACTGATCGGCGGGCTGTCGGTGCGCGATCGCGCTCCCCAGGTGGAAATCGCCC
>JBBFMG010000308.1:0-1896 GCA_037478575.1 Burkholderiales bacterium
CCTGCTATGCGGCGAAGGAGGAGGGGCGCGGCCGCATTGTGGAATACGTGGCGGAGTCGGTGGACTTCCGGCGCCGGGCCGAGGAGATGGACTGGGTGGCGCGCCTCACCGAGGCGCTCGACCACAACCGCTTCCGGCTGTTCTGGCAACCCATCCGGCCGGTGAACGGTGACGAGTCGTTGCGTCACGGCGAGGTGCTGCTGCGGTTCATCGAGGCCGACGGCAGCCTGACTCCACCCGGGGCCTTTCTGCCCGCGGCGGAACGTTACCAGCTCATGGGCCGCATCGACCGTTGGGTGATGGAGCACGCCTTCCAGTGGCTGGCCGGGCATCCGGGGAATTTGTGTCTGTCCATCAATCTCTCGGGCCAGTCCCTCACGGACGATGGGCTGCTCGCCTGGATCGAGGAGAGGCTCAAGCACTATGGCGTGCCCTGCGCGCGTATCTGTTTCGAGGTCACCGAAACCGCAGCCATCGCCAACCTGCAGCGGGCCGTCACCCTGATGGATGCGCTCCGGCGCCGGGGCTGCCGCTTCAGCCTGGACGACTTCGGCGCGGGGCTTTCTTCCTTCGCCTACCTGCGCAACCTGCCCATCGATTTCGTGAAGGTCGACGGTGCCTTCGTGCGCCGCATCGTGGAAGACCCGGTGGACCGCGCCATGGTGGAGGCGGTGCGCGACGTGGCGCGGGTGATGAACATCGAGACCGTGGCGGAGTACGTGGAGACCGAAGCCATCCTTGCCAGGCTCGGCGAGTTGGGCGTCCACTATGCCCAGGGCTGGGCGGTGGGGCGGCCGGTGCCGCTGGACGGTGTGGCGTGAGCCGTCTTTGTAAGGCGGCGTGGGTTAAAAGCGGCCACCGCGCGCCTGAAGTCCTTCCCCGCCTGGGGACTGGCTGCGCGCCCGTAACGTAGCGCCGCATAGCGGTGGGCCAATACCCTGACCGGTGCCGCCAGATCGGGGCGCGCCCGGCCCACCCGCTCGGCGTAGGCCAGGGGACCTTCCTGGGGCGCCCGTGGCAGCCCCACCCGGGCGAGCTTGCGGCCGAGCTTCAACCAGGCGGCCTGGATGGGGTCCGCCGGGGTTCGTTGGCGCAGGGTGAGGGCGGCAAGCAGACCGAGGGTCAGCGCCAGCGCCCCCAGCAGCATCAGGCCCAGCTCGCGCCAGGAGACAATGCCCAGGCCCATGCGTGCGAACAGTCCCACCTGCCGTTCCTGGTCGAAGCCGATCACCCACTGGTTCCAGCGGTTGTTGAGCGCGTCCCAGTTCAGGCGCAGGGTCTTGATCCAGGTCCATTGCGTGCGCATGAGATAGGGCAGGGACGCTTCCGCGGGCAGGGCGGCGGCGATGCCCTGTTCGATGCGCGCGGCGGAGACGGCGGCGGTGGGATCGACCCGTACCCAGCCCTGTCCCGGCAGCCAGACTTCACTCCAGGCATGGGCGTCGGACTGGCGCACGATGTAATACCCGCCCAGGCTGTTGAATTCCCCGCCCTGATAGCCCGTCACCACCCGGGCCGGCACGCCCGCCGCGCGCATGAGGAAGGTAAAGGCGCCCGCGTAGTGCTCGCAGAAGCCGCGGCGTGTGCCGAACAGAAATTCGTCCACGCCGTCCGCGCCCAGCAGGGGTGGTGTGAGGGTGTAGTGAAAATCCTCCTCCCGGAACAGACGCAGCACGGCTTCCACCACGTCCTGGTCGGAGCGGGCGGCGCGCCGCAGGCGTTCCGCCAGGGCGCGCGCGCGGGGATTGCCGGCAGGCGGCAGCTGCAGCGCACGGGTGAGGGTCTCCGGATCGGCGTTTGCATCCAGCCGGTGCCGGGGCAGGGCCACGAGATCGAAGCGCCGCCGCTGCGTGATGGGTTGATCCGCCAGCAATTGCAGGGTGGGCGCCAGGCCGG
>JBBFMG010000309.1:0-1894 GCA_037478575.1 Burkholderiales bacterium
CTCCCCCGGCGGGTTGCGGGCGATGAGGGCGAAATGGGCGGCGCAGGCAAGCCCCGGCAGCAGGTCGAGCTCCAGGCGGGGTAACAGGGTTCCGGCCAGCCAGCGGTTGAAGAAGCGCACCCGCTGCCAGGAGGCCATGACCCAACGGGTGAGGCGCAGGGTCAGGGGATCCAGACCGATGGCCTGGTCCGGCACCCGGTCGGCGCTGAAACGGGCGTTCCACTCGATGATGGCCCGGTGCACGGCATAGGCTTCCGGCAGGGTGAGGCGCAGGCGGGCGTTGCGAAACGACAGCCAGGCTACCCGCCAGCGCGCCGCCCAGCCCTCGAACCAGCGCACCTCCCATTCCGGCCCCACGGCCGCCTCGAGCGCGGACTTTTCCCGGGGACTCAGGGGCCGGGTGGAAAAGGGACGGCGGTTGACCGACCGGACACGGATGAAATCGGCCAGCGGGTCCGGAACCCTGCCCGGCTCCGGCGTGAGGGTCACGTCGAAGGTGGGATGGGTGTCCGGGCCGGGGCGCCGCCGGATGTCTGCCCGCAGCCCCACTCGGCCCGCCGCCAGATCGAGGGTTTCCAGCAGGGCGCCCAGGGCGAGCTGGCTGCCATGGCCATCCAGGTCATAGACGCAATGATCCCGGGTATCGAATCCGTGGACCACCAGATGCTGCCCATCCAGCACCTGGAAGCGCCAGGGCTGGGTGTTGTCGCCACTGGGGGCCCAGCGCGCGAGTTCCAGGAGCTGTTCCATTACGCTCCGGGGTGGCGCCTCTTCCGGAACGCGCTGGGCGGCGAAACCGGCCAGCTTGCGCCGCGCCACCGCCAGCGTCAGCCGCTGCAGCGGGTGGCGGTTGCCCCAGGGCCGCCAGGTGTGCACCAGCCGGCGCCGGTAGGCGTCGAACTGGTATCCCCAGGGCGCCGCCCGCACCGGCCCGCGCTTAAGCAGCAGTTTGAGCACTTCCGTGGCGGCGATGCCGGCACACAGCTCGCAGGCCATGACCGTGGAAGGACCGCGACCGGCAGCCAGATCGACGCGGCCGGGATCCACCAGATAGCCGCGCTGGAGGGCGGCAGGCGCGAGCCCCACCAGGAAGCGCAGGGCCTTTTCCCCGTCGGACTGGCCGGCGAGACAAAAATAGTCCTCGAAACTCATGCCCGCCGGCGAGAACACCAGCAGCGCGACACCCATGCCCAGGGGGGCGGCGGTCACCGCCGGAATGCCTAGCCGCCGGCAGGCGGCGAAAACCATCTCCCGGGCTTCGAAGGCAAAGAAGTCGAGGCCGTCCACATAGACATCCACGCCGGCCAGGAAGGCGTCCACGTTGTCCGGCGTCACGCCCCCGGCGAAACAGTCCAGCACCAGCTCCGGATTGATGTCCCGCGCGGCGGCGGCCATGACTTCCAGCTTGGGGCGCCCGACGGTGGACAGGGTGGCCCCGGCCTGGCGGTTGAAGTTGGCCAGATCGAAGCTGTCCGGCTCGGCCAGACGGAAGCCGCCGACGCCCAGGCGTGTCAGGGTGAGCAGGTGGTAGCCGCCCACCCCGCCGAGGCCGGCGATGGCCACCCGGCTGGCCCGCAGGCGGGCCTGCTCCTCCTGGGTCAGCCAGCCAATGTTGCGGCTGAATGCGGTGGCGTAGTCGAAGGGAGTCATGGCCCCCCCTTCCGGGCGGCCAGGCGGGGATGGCGGCGCTCCCATTCACGCCGCAGCCGCTTCTGGTGGTGGCGATGCCAGAGCACGAGCAGGGCAGGCAGCAGCACCAGCTCGAAAAACTGGCCGGCAATGAGGCCGGTGGCGGACATGAGGCCGAAATCCACGGTGGGTTGGAACTGGGAGCCCGTCAGCAGCAGGAACTGGGCGGTGAGCAGCACGAAGATGGCGAGCACCGCCCGGCCGG
>JBBFMG010000310.1:0-1863 GCA_037478575.1 Burkholderiales bacterium
CTTCTCCTTGTGAACTGTCGGATTTGAATTGATGAAGGGTCTCTTCAACCTGAGCCTCAGCGGAAGGGGAGAAAGGAATCCATGCCGCCGGCATTGCCGGCCCGGTGCGGAAGGGGGAGTTTTTCTCCTCCGTCCTGCCCTGGCCGATCCATGCCGATCTTCCCTGGTGGATTCCCATGTGTAATGTCAAAATCTCTTTTCTGTGCCTGCGGGATCCTGACCAGCTTTCAGTGCCGGGCCCTTTCCGGGCACAGTCAGCACCTTCATATCACTCCGTCCGAGCCCAAGTCAAGTGGAAACTATGCCTGACCTGAAGCCGGCAGAGCGATGCCAGAACTCCCTACCCCCGGTATTTAAGCACGAAACATCCTGTTTCGTCAAGACTTTCGCCGCAAAAGAAGGCGATTTTCGGCCTGCCAGGCGAGCGTGGAGGCCGCACGGCGCGCCGCTACCGCATCATCCTCTGCAGGCGCCGCATCTGCTGCACGAGCTCGTCGCTGGCGTCGGTGAGCTCGTTGGTGTCATAGATGACGCGCGGGGTGATGAAGACCAGCAGCTCGGTGCGCTCCTTCGAATAGGACTTGTTGCCGAAGGCCGCGCCGAGGCCGGGGATGCGGTGGAGGAAGGGGACTCCGCCGCTCGTCTGGGAATTGGTCTCGCTGATGATGCCGCCGATGGCGATGGTGTCGCCGTCCTGGATGGTGACCTGGGTGCTGACGCTGCGGTTGGAGAAGCTCGGCGACTGGATGCCGCCCACGGGAGGGGGCCCCGGAGCGCTGACCTCCTGGTTGATGACCAGCGTGACCACGCCGGAGGGGTTCACGTTGGCGGTGATGCTCAGGTTGACGCCCGTCTTGCGGTTGGTGATCGTGTTGGCGAACAGCGAGCTGCCGCCCTGCTGGACGCCGGTGACGGCCTGCGCGGTGAGCATGGGCACCTCCACGCCCACGTTGATCGAGGCCGGGATGCTGTCGGTGGCCACGACGGAGGGCGTGCTGACGACGCGCGCCTTGGTGGCCAGCTCCGAGGTCGACAGCGCGGCCAGCAGCTCCTTGCTCTGCCGCAGCAGCCAGCCGGTGGAGAGGCTCATGGTGGACCGGGTGAACTCGCCGGTGAGGGAGTGCGAACCGGGGGCGCTGGAGCCGCGGTTCTTGAGGAACCAGTCCAGGCCCCAGCTCAGCGCGCCGGTCAGCTGGAGCTCGAAGATCTTGGCCTCGATGAGCACCTGGCGCGGCGGGATGTCGAGCTCGCGCAGCAGCCGCAGGATGCTCTCGTATTCTTCGGGCGTGGCGAGAATGAGCAGCGAATTGTCGGTGAGGTTGGGCACGACGCGCGGGCTGCGCGGCCCGCCCCAGTAGCCCATGGCGGCCATGCCGAGGTAAGCGCCGGTGAGGTCCATGCCGCCCGCATACTGCTGCCCGGGCTGGGTTCCCGCAGCGGGCGTGGCGCCAGGCTGTCCGGAGGCGGGCTGTCCTGCGGCCGTCTGGCCGGCCGGCGGGGCGCCAGGCGCGAGGGAGGCGCCGGGCATCATCCCCATCCCTCCGTAGTAGCCCATGCCCGGATACATCCCCATGCCGTAGCCGCCCATGCCGGGCATGCCGTAACCGCCGAAGGGCCCGAGCCCCGCGCCCATGCCGTAACCGCCATAGCCGTAGCCGCCCATGCCGTAGCCGGGGTACATCTGCATGAACAGCATCATGATGGACTGCGCGAGCAGCGGCGCCTTGCCGTACTTGACCCGGTAGACGTAGGTGTCGATCTTGCCCGCCGCGCTCTTCACCTTCACGTCGAGCCGGCCGATCCACTCCTGGATCTGGTCAAAGACGCCCGGGTTCGGCGCCACCGCAATCAGCGTGTTGATGC
>JBBFMG010000311.1:0-1832 GCA_037478575.1 Burkholderiales bacterium
GCCAATGGCAGCGAACACCTGCTGCGTCTGGATTCCATCGTCCGGATTCAGGAGGCCTCCTGAATCCGAGTCTTTTCGCGGCGGGAGCGCACCCAGGGATTGATGGAAAGCCCCCGCTCAACGGGCCTGCAGGCAGAATACCGCGGGCAGCTTTTCCAGCTCCGGCGCCGTCTCCTTCCACGTGGCGACGGTGCGGGTGACGATGCGCTGCTGCGGCGTGGTAAGGGCCATGGCCACGCACAGCAGGGTGTCGTCGCGGCAGGTTTCCAGGATGGCGTGCATTAACGGCGTGTTGCGGTAGGGTGTCTCGATGAACATCTGGGTCTCTCGCCTGCGACGCGAAATGGCTTCCAGTTCCAGCAGGGCCTTTTTGCGCTCGGCCGCCTGCACCGGCAAATAGCCGTGAAAGCTGAAGCGCTGGCCGTCGAGGCCGGAAGCCATCAGGGCGAGCATCAGGGAGGAGGGTCCCACCAGCGGCACCACCGGAATGCCCTCCTCATGGGCCAAGCGCACCAGCGCCGCACCCGGGTCGGCCACGGCGGGACAGCCTGCCTCCGACATCAGCCCCACGTCGTGACCGGCGCGCAGGGGCGCAAGCAGGGTGGGCAGCTGCTCTCGCGGCGTGTGTTCATCGAGCACTTCGAAATGCAGGGCCTGGAGCGGCGTGGCGGTGCCCACCTGCTTGAGAAATGCGCGGGCGGTCTTGGGGTGTTCGACGATGAAATGGGCAAGACGGCCTGCCACCTGCTGCACCCCGCGCGGCAGGATCCAGTCCAGGTCCGTCTCGCCCAGGGGCGTGGGAATGAGGTAGAGCGTGCCGGTTTTCATGGACCCGCCCCCTGCTGCAACACGATCAGGGCCACGCCCGCCACCATCACACTGCCCGCGAAAAGATGACGCGGCAGGCGGCGGTCGCCGAACAGCAGGGCACCAAACAGGATGCCGAACAGGATGCTCACACGCTTCACCGCGATCATGTAGGCGGTCTGGATGCGTTCCAGGGCGAGGAAATGGGTCACCACCATCACCGCCATCAGCGCGGCGACGGCCAGGGCGCCCGGTCCCGGGTGCCGCAGCACCCGCAGTGACGCCGGGTCGCGCAGGCCGAACACGGCCAGGGTCAGCAGCCCCAGCAGCACGAAATAGAAGGCGCCGAATTCCATGCCCGCCATATACTGCATGGCACCCTTGCCCTGCACCGAGGTGACACTGTAGATGAGCGCCACCGCCAGCATCAGGCGCGAGCCCCGGTTGCGCACCATGGCCGCGAAGGGAGCAAGCCAGGAGCGGGGCTCATTCAGGCGCGCGTGATCCAGATTGAGCACATAGGCACCGCTGGTCACCAGCAGCACGCCCAAGAGCCCCTGGGCCGAGAGGCTTTCTCCCAGCAGGAACCAGCCCACCACGCTGGCGAACACCGGGGTGAAGGCCATGTAGGGGAGGGTGAGGGCAAGGGGGGTGTCCCGGATGGCCAGGACGTAGAGCACCATGGCCAGCACTTCCAGCGGCAGGGCGGTGCCCACCCACAGCCAGAAGGGCGGTTCGGGCATCCGTGGCGGATGCAGCGCGAGCCAAGGCAAGAGCCATACGGCCGCCAGCGTGAAGCGCACCAGCACCAGTTCTGCCGCAGTGTGCCGGGCGAGCCATTTCTGGGTGAGGGCATCGGCGGCGGCGAGGCTGGCGGCACACACCAGGGCCAGGGCAAACCAGCTCAACGCCCACCCCCGAGGCGGGCGGCGAGCTTGTCCTCGTAACCCGGCGCCAGGCGCAGGTCCATGCCGCGTGCGGCAAGCCGGGCCCGGATCAGGCTGAGCTTGAGGCTCAGGCGGCGT
>JBBFMG010000312.1:0-1126 GCA_037478575.1 Burkholderiales bacterium
GTGGCGGGAGACGATGGCTTCCCGGTTGTGCAGGCGGCACAGGAGCACCTGGATGGGCAGATAGCTTTCCGGCGGGGCGCGCTCCAGCTCGGACAGGCGTTTCCAAAGGGCGCGACGGTTGGGAAGCTGGGTGAGGTCGTCCAGGAAGCGGCGCGCGGCCAGCTCCTGGTTGGCCTGTTCCAGGTTGCGGGTGGCTTCCGTGAGCTGCCGGCGCAGCTCTGCGATTTGGGCATCGCGCTCACCCAGGTGGCGTGCCACGTCCCGCGCCAGCTCCGCCACGCTGCGCTGGAGGGTTTCCCACTCCCGTGGCCCGCACCGAGGCAGGGGCGCGAAGGCGGCCCGGAAGCCGTTGGCCGGCAGGTGCCGGAGGGCCTCTGCGAGACGCGCCATGGGCCGGGTGAGATGACGGGCCAGGGCGACACCGAGGAGGGGTGCCACGATCACCGCCGCCGCCAGCTGTGCTTGCCAACCCAGGGCATGGAGCGCGACGGCCGCCAGGGCCGCGACGAGCAGGGCGGCGACCAGGAGCAGACGCAGGGTGGGACGGCCGGGCATGGGAAACGACCTGCACAGGCGTTGGAGCTGGGCAGGCGCTTGCGGACAAGCAAGAACGATGCCCGCCGGGTTTTGCCAGAAAGTCTTTGTGGATCAGCGCGTTGCGCCGCGGTCTCGACGGCGGGTGGCAAGGGGCCGACGGGCCGGCCGGAATTCCGACAGCCTCAGGATGCCGGGACGAAGCGCAGGAAGTAGCTGTCCCGCAGCAGGGGCCGCTCTTCCACCAGCCGGAAGCCGGCAGCCTCCACTTCGGCGACGACGGTTTCCTTGCCTGCGCGCACGTGGCTCAAGACCCAGGACGAGCTTGCGCCCGGGATGCGGTGGAAATCCACGATCACCAGCGCACCGCCGGGTTTCAGGGCCCGTCGCAGGGAGGCGAGCATCGCTCCCGGCTGCTCGAAGTGGTGGTAGGTGTCGCACACGAAGGCGAGATCCACGGAAGCCGGCGCAAGGCCGGTGTCGGTCTGGCTGTTGACCACGCCGGTCACTTGGCTGAAGCCCCGTTCCCGGGCGCGGCGCAGGATGTTCTCGATGAAGGGGCGGGAGATGTCCACGGCGATCACCCGGCCCT
>JBBFMG010000312.1:1136-1828 GCA_037478575.1 Burkholderiales bacterium
AGCAGGGTGAACAGGCCGGTGCCGGCACCGATGTCTGCCACCACCATGCCCGGCCCCACGCCGGTGGCGGCGACGATGTCGTGGCGCCGGTCGTAGATCTCGCGTCCCTCATGCTCGAAGCGCTCGACCCAGCTCTGGAAATCCGGGTCCTGGAAGGGTGCGTTGATTTCCGGCCGGGCGCCGGTCTGGGCGAACGCCGGCGCCCCGGCAAGCAGCAGGAACGCCGTGACGAGCCATGCCCAGCGGGGCATCGTCAATCCAGCCATGCCTTCAGGTAGAACAGGCGAAAGCCCTCGCTGGAGCGGGAAGGCCCGATGACCACGGCGGCGTAGCGACCCTGGGCCGGGTCCGCTTCACGCCGTGCCTCGGCTTCGCTTTCCTTCACATAGACACAGTTTTCGGGGAACCGCTTGCGGTTTTTGCCCGGCGCATAAACCACCGCGTAGCGTTCGGCGACGCCCGCGGATTCTTCCAGTTGCAAGCCTTTCATGGAATGATTCCGGCAGATGGGGGATGGGATTATGTGCCGCCCCGCCGGGGCCGGCAAGCGTGGGCAACGCCTCGTGTTTTTTGAAGGAGGAGTCATGCGTCAAGCCTGGTTGTTGGTTTTTCTCTTCTGGGCGCCGGTTTCCCTGGCGGCGGACGAGGCAGGGCGCACGGGTGAGGCGGTCTATCGCGGCACCTGTGCGGCC
>JBBFMG010000313.1:0-1827 GCA_037478575.1 Burkholderiales bacterium
TTGCTGAGACTTTCGCCCGACTGCGCCGGCAGGAACGCAAGGCGCTCATTCCCTTCATCACCGCCGGCGACCCCGAGCCCGCGGCCACCGTGCCCCTGATGCATGCCCTGGTCCGGGCGGGGGCGGACATCCTGGAGCTGGGGGTGCCCTTTTCCGACCCCATGGCGGACGGCCCGGTGATCCAGCGTGCGAGCGAACGGGCCCTGGCCCATGGCGTGGGGCTTGCCGACGTCTTGGAGATGGTGGTGGCGTTCCGTCGCACGGACCGCCACACACCCGTGGTGCTCATGGGCTACGCCAATCCCATCGAGGCCATGGGGCATGAAACCTTCGCCCGGCGCGCCCAGGAAGCGGGCGTGGACGGGGTGCTCACGGTGGACTATCCACCGGAGGAATGCGCGGAGTTCGCGGCGCTGCTCACCGATCGCGGCATCGACCCCATCTTCCTGCTTTCGCCCACCAGTCGCGAGGAGCGGGTGGCGGCCGTGGCGCGGCTGGCGCGGGGCTTCGTGTATTACGTGTCGCTCAAGGGCGTGACCGGCGCCAGCCATCTCGATCTCGCAGACGTCAGGCAGAGGCTCACCGCGCTGCGGCGCATGATCGACCTGCCCATTGGGGTCGGCTTCGGCATCCGCGATGGGACCACTGCGCGTTCCGTGGCGGAATTCGCCGATGCGGTGGTGATCGGCAGCCGCATCGTGCAGGCCGTGGAGGCGACACCCCGCGCGGAACTGGAAGCGCGTGTGGAAGGCCTGGTGCGGGCGATCCGCCAGGCCATGGATGCGCCGGCGGCGGTCGGCGCGTAAGGAAAAGGAGAGACCATGAGCTGGTTTCAGAAACTGCTGCCGCCCAAGATCAAGCGCAAGGTCGAGGGCAACAAAAAGGCCGTGCCGGAAGGCCTGTGGAGCAAGTGTCCGTCCTGCGAGGCGGTGCTCTACCGGGCCGATCTGGAAAAGAACCTGCAGGTCTGCCCCAAGTGCAATTTCCACCATCGTGTCGGCGCGCGGGAGCGCCTGGACATGCTGCTGGATCCGGAGGGACGCTACGAGATCGGCGCCCAGATCCTGCCGGTGGACACCCTCAAGTTCAAGGACAGCAAGAAATACACGGACCGGCTCAAGGAGGCCCAGCAGGAAACCGGCGAGACCGATGCCCTGGTGGTGATGCAGGGCAGCATCAAGTCGGTGCCGGTAGTGGCCGCGGCCTTCGAGTTCCGCTTCATGGGCGGCTCCATGGGCTCGGTGGTGGGTGAGCGCTTCGTCGAGGCGGTGCAGGTGTGCTGCGAGCAGCGCCTGCCCCTGATCAGCTTCGCCGCCAGCGGCGGCGCGCGCATGCAGGAGGGCCTGCTGTCCCTGATGCAGATGGCCAAGACCTCCGCCGCGCTCACCCAGCTGGCCGGAGAACGCCTGCCCTTCATTTCGGTGCTCACCGATCCCACCATGGGCGGCGTGTCCGCGAGCTTTGCCATGCTGGGCGACGTGATCGTGGCCGAGCCGGGGGCGCTGATCGGCTTCGCCGGTCCCCGCGTGATCGAGCAGACCGTGCGCCAGACCCTGCCGGCGGGCTTCCAGCGGGCGGAATTCCTGCTGGAACACGGGGCCATCGACCTCATCGTCGACCGGCGCCAGATGCGCGACCGCCTCGCCAATCTCATCACGCTGCTCATGCGGCTGCCCGCCGCAGCCTGATCCGCCATGTCCGGGCGGCCGCCCCTGCCGCCGCGCACCCTCGCGGACTGGCTCGCCTATCTGGAACGGCTCCATCCCACCGCCATCGAGCTGGGGCTCGAGCGTGTGCGCACGGTGCGCACACGCCTGCGCCTCGACC
>JBBFMG010000314.1:0-1820 GCA_037478575.1 Burkholderiales bacterium
ATGACAGCCGCCGGCGCGTCCATGCGCTCGGCCACGTCGGCGATGTGGGGAAAACGGTCAGCCACCCGGCGGATGGCGTTTTTCAGCGCGCGCGCCCGCTGCAACGTGTAGCGCACGCCGAGCAGGTCCACGGGCAAGAGCGGACTGCCGCGCATGGCCTGTTCCAGGAGCGGCCGCAGGTCGTGGACGCCGCCCAGGAAGATATCGCTCTTTTCGGCCAGCAACTGCCGCGCCTCGCGCGTTTCGGCCTGCCACTCGCGGGCCAGGCGGATGTCATCGGTGGGGCGCAGCGCCGCTGCCCGCTCCTG
The DNA here is from genome assembly GCA_037478575.1 of Burkholderiales bacterium. GTDB lineage: Bacteria > Pseudomonadota > Gammaproteobacteria > Burkholderiales > Thiobacteraceae > Thiobacter. The sequence goes on from JBBFMG010000314.1 coordinate 309, forward strand.
GCCGACCGAAAATGAGGTGAAGCGTTTGAGCTGTTCGAGAATCTTGTCGAACTCGAGCAGACGAATCGTCCTTTCGTGCATGGCTCCAGTATAGCACAGTCGCTTTGGAGGGCAACTTCCTGCGATGGGAGGTTTTAGGGGCGAATGAGCCCCCACATCCCCCCATCCCCCTTCGCCCCGCCTTGCGGGGGCGAAGGGGGAGAAAAAAGTCGGTTGGGGTTTTTGGCGGCGGCGAAGCCGCCGCCAAAAACCCCAATTCAAAGGTTTCCCCCTTGCCAGGCCGCACAGCGGCCTGGCAAGGGAAAAATCCGTCAGGTTGCCTTGCAGAGAAAGAAGGGGTATAGTGAAGCCATACTTATCTGCAAGCATCTGCGAGGTCCCATGAACCAGATCATCGAAATCACCCTGGATGCCATCGCCCACGGCGGCGAGGCGATCGGCCGCCATGCGGGCAAGGCGGTGTTCGTGCCCTATGCGATTCCGGGCGAGCGCGTGCGGGTCGAGATCCTCGAAGAGAAGGAGCGCTGGGCGCGCGGCCGGCTGCTGGAGGTGTTGGCCGCCAGTCCCGACCGCGTGACGCCCCCCTGTCCGTACTTCGGCCCGGAGCAATGCGGCGGCTGCCAGTGGCAACACATCGCCTACGAACGCCAGGCCGAGCTGAAGGGCGAGATCGTGGCCGACCAGTTGCGTCGCCTGGGACGGCTGGGCGCGCCGCCGGTTGCCGATGTGATCGTGTTGGCCGACGAGATCGGAGTGTTGGACCTGGGTTACCGGAATCACGTCCAGTTCGCCCTCACTGCGACGGGGGAACTGGGCTTGCGCCGGGCCGCCAGCCACGACGTGATCCCCATTGACCGCTGTCTGCTGCTTTCTGAGCCGCTGGATGCGCTCCATGCCGCGCTCGATGTGGCGTGGCCCGAACTGACCGGAGTCACCCTGCGGGCCTCGCAGCGCACAGGGCAGGCGCTCGTGTTGCTCGAGACGCGCGGGGCCGAGCTGCCGGAGCTGGAGATGGAGCTGCCGGCGGCGTGCGCGGTGTCCACGCCGGCCGGGGTCAAGCCGTTGATCGGTGAGCCGTGGATCGAAGAGATCGTCGCCGACCGGCGCTACCGCGTCTCTGCCGAAAGCTTCTTCCAGGTCAACACGATCGGCGCGGAGGCGCTGGTCGAGCTCGTGCGCGGCTATGCCGATGTGCGGCCGGGCGACACGGTGCTGGATGCCTATTGCGGCGTGGGCCTCTTCGCGCTGGCGCTGGCCGACCGGGCCGCCGGGGTGATCGGGATCGAGGCGGCGCCGTCGGCGTGCGAAGACTTTGCGCACAACGCGGCCGACCTGGAACACGTGGAGCTGCACGAAGGCGCGGTGGATGAAGTGTTGCCTGTGCTGGTCGCCCAGGGCCAGCGCGCCGATCAGCGCACCGACCCACAGCACGTGACGGCGCAGACCGGCGCTGAGGATACTTTCACCTTTCCTGCGCGGTGGACGTTGCATGATCCGCCGGTCGGCGGGTTC
>JBBFMG010000315.1:0-1819 GCA_037478575.1 Burkholderiales bacterium
GTGAGGGCCTCCAGCGCATCATGGGGCGTCATGATGTCGCGCACCCGGATGTCGTGCCGGGTGCCGCCCCGCTGCTCGATGTGCTGCAGCGGCTTCTCGCCCAGGATGTCGGTGGCGGTGATGAGCCCCAGCAGCCGGTCGTCGCCGTCCACCACGAACAAAAGGCGCACGCCCCCGCCGCATCATCTGCTGGTGGGCCTGTTCCAGGGGCACCTCAGGCCCCACCGTGGCGGGGGGCACCACCCGCAGGTCGGTCATCACCACCAGGGCGGGGTCGGTGAGACGGGTCTGGTGATAGGCATGGCGGTCCGGACGGACCAGCCCGGCTCCGGCATCGAGCCGGTGACGCGGCAGGGGATGAAACTCGCTGAGCACGGGCGTTCCTTTCTCCCCGAAGGGCAGGCACACGTTCTCAGCATAGACGATGATCGGGCGGGTGGAGGCTTCAGGCGCCCACCTTGGCGGCGCCGGAGAAATTGCGGCGGCCGCGGGGCTTGTCCCGTTGCAGATAGGGTTCCAGTTCGGTGAGGGCCAGGCGGTACACCTCGCGCTTGAACTCGATCACGCTGTCCAGCGGCACCCAGTACTCGTGCCAGCGCCAGGCATCGAATTCCGGGTGGGCGCTGGCCCGCAGGCAGACGTCGCAGTCGCGCCCGATCAGGCGCAGCAGGAACCAGATCTGTTTCTGCCCCTTGTAGGTGCTGCGCCATTCGCGGCGCACCCACTGGGTCGGCACGTCGTAGCGCAGCCAGTTGCGGGTCCGTCCCAGGATGCGCACGTGTTCCGGACGCAGGCCCACCTCCTCGTAGAGTTCCCGGTACATGGCCTGCTCCGGGGTTTCGCCCCGCTTGATGCCGCCTTGCGGGAACTGCCAGGAATGCTCCCGGATGCGCTTGCCCCAGAAGACCTCGTCTTTGGCATTTGCCAGGATAATGCCGACGTTCGGGCGATACCCGTCACGGTCGATCATTTCCGAATCCTCATTCAGCGATTGGTCCGATTGTTCCACATTTCGATCATGGGATAAAGCCGCGGCCGAACAACGGACCCTCACCGTGTGACCGGCCCGGGACGGGTTCGTTCGCTGCTACTCTTGACGCATGGAGGCAGGCACACCGCTGGCAATCGACGGCTCCCACGGCGAGGGCGGCGGCCAGCTGCTGCGCACCGCGATGGCGCTGGCCGTGCTGTGCCAAAGGCCCCTGCGCGTTTTCAACATTCGTGCCGCCCGCCCCAGGCCCGGTCTGGCCGCTCAGCACCTCACGGCGGTGCGCGCCCTGGCGGAGGTGTGCGCGGCCCGGGTGGAGGGGCTCGCGCCCGGCTCCCGCGAGATCCTGTTCCAGCCGGGGACGGTGCGACCTGGACGCTACCGTTTCGACGTGGGCACCGCCGGCAGCATCGCCCTGGTCCTGCAGGCGCTGCTGCCGGTGGCGGTGGCCAGCCAGGCGCCCTTCTCCTTCCACCTGACGGGCGGCACCGACGTGGAGCATGCGCCGCCGCTGGATTATCTGGCCCAGGTGCTCCTGCCCCTGCTTGCCCGCATGGGCGCGCGGGTGGACCTGCGTCTCCTGCGGCGCGGCTACTATCCCCGCGGCGGCGGGGCGGTGCAGGTGGACATCGCTCCCGGCGGGCCGCTGCGGGCGCTGGTGCTCGACCGGCCGGGGGCGCTGCGTGCCGTCGAGGTTCATGCCCATACCGCCCGTCTGCCCGACCATGTGGCGCAACGCATGGCGGAGGCGGCGCGCCAGGTGCTGGCGGCGCAGCTTGCCGCGCCGGTCACGGTGCAGACCACCCGCTGGCCGCCGGAAACCGCCTTGGG
>JBBFMG010000316.1:0-1787 GCA_037478575.1 Burkholderiales bacterium
TCGGTATCCAATGTGCTGAACCCGCATGGCGCTCCTTCCTCCACAAAGGAGTGCCAAAGGTTTCTGAACTTATGCACGCCTGCGGCTGCGTCCGTCGCGGCTCGGGGTGTTACAGCCGCTTGACGAATACCTTGGAGCGCCGCTGGTAGTTGTAGAGGGCCTGCTTCTGCTGGGGCAGGTCCTCCACGCCGGTTTCCACGAAACCGTGTTCCACGAACCAGTGGGAGGTGCGCGTGGTGAGCACGAACAGGCGCCTCAGTTTCCTGCGCCGCGCGATTTCCTCCATGCGGGTCAGGATCAGGGTGCCGCGCCCGGCATCGCGATAATCCGGGTGCACCGCGAGACAGGCCAGTTCGGCGGCCTTCTCTTCCGGGAAGGGATAGAGCGCGGCGCAGCCGATGATGATGCCGTCGTGGTCCAGTACGTAGAAACGGTCGATCTCCATTTCCAGGAGCTCGCGGGAGCGGCGCACGAGGATGCCTTCGGCCTCCAGGGGCTCGATCAGGGCCAGGATGCCGCCCACGTCGTCGATGGTGGCCTGCCGGAAATGTTCCACCGGCTCCCGGGTGATCATGGTGCCCACCCCTTCCCGGGTGAACAGCTCCTGGATGATGGCGCCGTCCAGGTGCCGGCTGATGAGGTGGGCACGGCCCACGCCGTTGCGGCAGGCCTTGACCGCATAGGGCAGGTAGAGCGCGACGTCGGAGGTGGTGTCCTTCAGCCCCCGCAGCACCTGCTCCGCCTGCTGGGTGGTGAGCTCCTTGAGCAGCCTGCCCTTGCGGTCGGTGACACCGGGTGTTTCCATCAGGAAGATGAGTTTCTCCGCCTTGAGGGCGATGGCGGCGGCGGTGGCCACGTCCTCCAGGGTGAGGTTGAACACCTCGCCCGTGGGCGAGTAACCCACGGGCGACAGCAGCACGATCTCGTTCTGGTCCAGCCGGCGCTGGATGGCCGTGGCGTCGATCTTGCGCACTTCGCCCGTGTGCTGCAGGTCCACGCCCTCGCGCACGCCCATGGGCTGGGCGGTGACGAAGTTGCCGCTGGCCACCCGGATGTCGGCCCCTGCCATGGGCGAATTGGGCAGACCCATGGACAGCAGCGCCTCGATCTCCACCCGCACCGAACCCGCGGCCTCCTTGACGCAGGCCAGGGCCTCGGCGTCGGTGATGCGCAGGCTTCCGGCGTATTTCATGGCCACGCCCCGTTCCCTGAGTTCGGCCTCGATCTGGGGGCGCGCGCCGTGCACCAGCACCACGCGCACATCCAGGGCGTTGAGCAGGTTGATGTCGTGGGCGAGACGCACGAAATCCCCCTCGCTCACCACCTCGCCACCGAAGGCGATGACGAAGGTGCGTCCGCCGAAGGCGTGGATGTAGGGCGCGGCGGAGCGGAACCAGTTGACGAAGTCCTGGCTCCTGGCGGGGCTGCGCCGCTTGGAACTGGTTTTGTTGGTCATGCCGGGGTCGCTCGCAGGATTGGAAGTGTAATCGACTGGCGCTCAGAAATCGCCCCACAGCGCGTGCATGGCGGCCAGGGCGGCCAGGGCGGCGGTTTCGGTGCGCAGGATGCGCGGTCCCAGCCGCAGCGGCAGGAAGCCCTGGCCCAGCGCGGCGCTGCACTCCGCCTCGCTCAGGCCTCCTTCCGGTCCCACCAGCAGCAGCACCGGGCCCTTTGGCGGGGGCAGATCCCGCAGGCGCGTGTCGGCGTCCGGGGCGAGCATAAGCCGCGTGCCGCCAGGTTCCAGGTGCGCGAGCCAGTCTGTGAGCTTTTCGGGCGGGTGTACCGGC
>JBBFMG010000317.1:0-1774 GCA_037478575.1 Burkholderiales bacterium
GCACGCAGCCAGGTTTCCTTGATGCGCCAGAATTGGTTGAAGCCGAAGCCAAGGGCCACGTCGTTGCCGAGATAACCCAGATCGCCCAGATGGTTGACCAGGCGCTCGATTTCCAGGAACAGGGCGCGCAGCCACTGGGCGCGAGCGGGTGGCGTGGTCTCCAGCGCGGTTTCCACAGCCATGCAGAAGGCCCAGGTGAAGGCACTGTGGCTGTCGCCGGATACCCGTCCCGCGAGCCGCGCCCCCGTTGCCGGATCCAGTCCCTCGAAGCGTTTCTCCACACCCTTGTGGGTGTAGCCCAGGCGTTCCTCCAGCCGCAGCACCCGGTCGCCGATCACGGAGAAGCGGAAGTGCCCCGGCTCGATCACGCCGGCGTGGATCGGGCCCACGGGGATCTCGTGCACGCCCTGACCCTCTACGCGCACGAAGGGATAGGCATCCGCAGCCTCGGCCCCTGCTTGGGCGAAATCGCGGCGCAGGGGAAAGTCTCCCTCCCGCCACGCAGCGTGGCGCAGCCACTTGCGCTCATCTTCCGCATCCTCCGCCCTCAGGCCCAGCAGGTCGTGGCTGGCGCGCTGCATGCGTGCCGCCTGGGGAAAAATGTGGGCGAGGTCCGGGTAGCTGGGCGCGTGCGCCTCCAGGGGCGTCCTGGCCCAGATGAGACCCAACGCGGAAAGATAGGCGGTATGCAGGGTGAAGCCGGCCCCGAGATGCCGGTCATCGCTGCCCCACAGGGCGAGCAGCTGTCCCCCTTCCTCCCGGATGCCGCGGGCGAACGCGGCCAGCCGTTCCCGTCCGAGCTCGAACTGCCAGACCGGCCCCGAACCGTGCTGGGGCTGCAGTTTGAGATCGATGTGGTGGGGCATCGCGTCAGCCTCCCAGCATGCGCGCGGCCTGGTGATACCAGTCCGCGAGGAACGCCGGGATGTACAGGCCCAGCAGCAAAACCAGTCCCAGATGCAGGAACACGGGCAGCAGCGCCGGCTGATGGCGCAGGCGGGGCAGGCGTGCCTCACCGAACACCATGGGTTGCACGCGCCCGAAAATGGCCGCGAAGGCGATGCCCAGGGCCGCGATCAGGAAGGGCGTGGCCCAGGGATGGTCGTGCATGGCGGTGGTGATGATCAGGAACTCGCTGGCGAACACGCCAAAGGGCGGCACGCCCAGGATGGCCACGGTGCCCAGCAGCAGCCCCCAGCCAATGGTCGGGTTGGAGCGGATCAGTCCACGGATGTCGTCCATGACCTGAGTGCCGGCCTTCTGGGTGGCATGGCCCACGGCGAAAAAGATCGCCGATTTGGTCAGCGAATGCATCGTCATGTGCAGCAAGCCGGCAAAGCTGGCGGTTATCCCACCCATCCCGAAGGCGAAGGTGATGAGGCCCATGTGCTCGATGGAGGAGTAGGCGAACATGCGCTTCACGTCCACCTGGCGTTTGAGCAGCAAAGGGGCGAGCCCCACGCTGGCGATCCCGAAGCCCATCATCAGATTGCCGGCCAGCTCGGAGTGCAGGGCGCCGTCCACCAGCACCTTGCCGCGCACCACGGCGTAGAGGGCCACGTTGAGCAGCAGGCCCGACAATACCGCCGACACCGGCGTCGGTCCTTCGGCGTGGGCGTCCGGCAGCCAGCTGTGCAGGGGCACCAGTCCCACCTTGGTGCCGTAGCCCACCAGCAGAAAGATGAAGGCGAGCTGCAGCACGACCGGTTCCAGCTGGCCCTTGACCGCGTCCAGGTGAGTCCACGACAGGGCCGTGCCGCCTTCCCCCAGCACG
>JBBFMG010000318.1:0-1748 GCA_037478575.1 Burkholderiales bacterium
ATCGCCTGGGACAACGAACACCCCTACAATTCCTCCTCCAACATCAACCCGAGTGCCAAAGGTGGTGGACTCATACAAAGAGTTGCAGGAAAGGTTAGAATATTAGATAATGCTTATACCAAGTCGTGCTTGCGCGTCTGCGAGCGATTTGGCGTTGTCTCCTCCTCCATCCTCCTCCTTTGGTGGATTTAAGCGCGGGTTCCCCCCGCGCTTTTTTTTCGCCGCCTTTCGCGCGCCGGCAATGTGCCGCTACCATGGCGCTTTTGCGGAGGAAACATGAACGGGCTCTGCCTCGTCGATGCGGACTTGCTGGACGCCTTGAGCCGGGAGGCGCGCGCCCATCCCCGCGGGCGCCGGAATCTCAATTTCCACGCCAGCGCCGACGCGCCCTGTCAGCGTCTGCTCAACGCCATCGAGCCCGGCAGCTATGTCCCACCCCACCGGCATCTGGATCCTGCCAAGGACGAATCCATCATCGCCCTGCGCGGGCGTCTGGGCGTGGTGATCTTCGACGAAGGGGGCGAAGTGCGGGAGACGGGGGTGCTCGCGCCGGGTGGCGTGGCGCTAGTCAACATTCCCCATGGCACTTACCACACGGTGATGGCCCTGGAGCCCGGCACGGTGTTTTTCGAGGCCAAGGCGGGGCCCTACGAGCCCCTGACGGCGGAAGAACGTGCCCCCTGGGCGCCCCAGGAGGGCGCGCCGGGCTGGCAGGACTATCTTCAGTCCCTGCTGGTGCATTTCACGGCTGGCTGACAGTCGGCGCTGGGCAGCCGCCGAAAGTCTTCGAACACTCCCTCGGCCGGCTCCACTTGGATGCCTTCCACACGCGCCGCCTCCGGTCCGCGGCGCGCCCAGGCGATGAGCTGCGCCACGGCCTCGGGCGCGCCGTGGATCATGGCCTCCACGCTGCCGTCCGAGCAGTTGCGCACCCAGCCGGTCACGCCCAGGGTGAGCGCCTGCCGGCGCATGGATTCGCGAAAGAAGACGCCCTGCACACGGCCGTGGATCCTGAGGTGGCGCGTGATTTTTGCCATGTCGCTCATGGGATTCGAGCCTGCCTCTTTTGAACCGGTCCCAGCAGTAAAAAAGAACTATTTACAGAACCCCGGTGTCTGGGCCAAGGTTACACCATCGAGGCGCGAGCGCGCTTCGGTATCGTTTCAACCAAACCCAGGAGACAACCATGCTGAACCCAATCAAGTACCTTACGGTTCTGGCCGCGGTCGCGGTGTTGACCCTGACCGGCTGTGCCGGGCAGCAGACGGCCAATGCGCCGGTGAAGGCGGTCTATCACATCAACGACAGCAGCACTGCCACCGCCGCCCTGCGCAACATCAACAACCACCTCAATGCCGATCCCAAGGCCAAGATCACGGTGGTGACCCACGGCAACGGCATCGACTTCCTGCTGGACGGCGCAACGGACAAGAACGGCAACCCCTATAACATCCCGGTCGAGGAGCTCATGGCCAAGGGGGTGGACTTCCGCGTCTGCAACAACACCCTGACCAGCCGCAAGATCGACAATAGCAAGGTGCTGCCGGGCGCCAAGATCGTGCCCTCCGGCGTGGCCGAGCTGGCCAGGCTGCAGGCCCAGGAAGGCTACGTGTACGTCAAGCCCTGAGCGGAGCCACTCTCCCCGAAGCGGCCTGCGGGCCGCTTTTTTCATGGTGCGCCCGGCAGGGCGCACCCACTTGGAGGTGAAAGTCCTCTACTCGCCCGGCAAGGGGAAGAGTTAGCTGAAC
>JBBFMG010000319.1:0-1736 GCA_037478575.1 Burkholderiales bacterium
GCCCAGGCCGCGGGCGGTGAGCAGGGCCACGGCCAGATGCCAGGGCGCCGGCAGCCGGGGTGCCTTCAGCACGAAGTCGGGCGCCAACGAAAGCTGCAGGGGCAGGCGCGCGAGCTGCGTGGGCCAGCGGGGATTGACCCGGTCGAGCAGGGCCAGCGTCTCGTGGTAGGCACCCAGCAGGATGTGCTGGCCGTTGTCCAGTTCCACGCCGTGCCGGGTGAAACTTCGGGCCCGCCCGCCGGGTTCGCGGGCGCTTTCGAACACGGTCACCGGCACGCCGTGGGCGGCCAGATGCACGGCCGCCGCGAGTCCGGCCCAGCCGGCGCCGATCACCGCCACGCGATGCGCCGGCGGCCGCTGTGGCGCAGTCATGCCACCCAAGTCTTCCAGGCGAGCCAAAGCTTGCGCAGCGGTGTGAGGGCGGTGCGCCGGTCCAGCACCTGGAAGCCGTCGCGCTCGATTTCCGTGAGCAGCGCCTGATAGATGGCCGACATCGCCAGGCCGGGGCGCTGGTTGCGGCGGTCCGCGGCGGGCAGTTGCGCCAGCGCCCGGGCATAGAGCTCGCGCGCCCGGCTGGCCTGAAAGGCCATTAAGGCACGGAAGGCCGGTGTGTGGCGACCGGCCAGAATGTCCTGTTCGGACACGCCGAAGCGGGCGAGCTCGTCCAGCGGCAGGTAGATCCGGTTGCGCCGGGCGTCTTCCCCCACGTCGCGGATGATGTTGGTGAGCTGGAAGGCGAGCCCCAGGTCATGGGCGTATTTGAGGGTGCGCCGGTCACTGGCCCCGAACACGGTGGCCGCGAGCTGGCCCACCACCGAGGCGACACGGTAGCAGTAGAGCTGCAAAGCCTTGAAATCGGCATAGCGGTGATGTTCCAGGTCCATCTCCATGCCGTCGATGATTTCCTCGAACTGTTCCCGGGGCAGGTCGTGGTGCCGCACGGCGGGCAGGAGGGCGCGGCTGACGGGATGCTGCGGCTGGCCCCGGTAGAGATTGCCGAGCTCCTCGCGCCACCAGGCGAGCTTGATGCGGGCGATTTGCGCATCGCTGCATTCATCCACGGCGTCGTCCACCTCCCGGCAAAAGGCATAGAGGGCGGTGATCGCCGCACGCTTTTCCTTCGGCAGGAACAGAAAGGAATAGTAGAAGCTGGAGCCGCTCTGCGCGGCCCGTTCCTGGCAATACTGATCGGGCGTCATGAAATTTCCTATTGGGCGCGCAGGGCACGCCACAGCATGCGTGGCCAGTCGGCAGCCGTGAGCACCGGCCGCTTGCGGAACACGTCACCGTGGACGGCGTAGAGCTTGCGCAGGATGGTCTCGCCCCCCAGGATGATGAGCCGCAGCTCCAGGCCCAGCCGGCCGGGCAGCCGCCTGCCCAGTGGGGCGCCGGCCTGGAGCAGCTTGCGTGCGCGCTCGATCTGGAAACGCATGAACGGCCACCAGGTGCCGCCCGCGTCGCCTTGCGCGATCTGGGTCTCGGTCACGCCGAACTTGTCCATCTCGTCCTGGGGCAGATAGATCCGTCCGCGTGCGTAGTCCCCCGCGACGTCCTGCAGGAAATTGATGAGCTGCAGCGCCGCGCAGATGGCATCGGACTGGGCCAGCGCGCGCCGGTCCCGTTCCCCGTACAGGGCGAGCAGCAGGCGTCCGACGGGATTGGCCGAGCGCCGGCAGTACTCCATCACCTCGCCGAAATGGGCATAGCGGTGCTTGCTGACATCCTGGCCGAAGGCA
>JBBFMG010000320.1:0-1733 GCA_037478575.1 Burkholderiales bacterium
GGGCCGGCGCGTGGTGACCTTCGGCCTCGGCCCCCATGCCAGCGACTGGGGGCTTGCGGAAGCGGCGGGGCAGCGCTGGCTGGCGCGGGGTTCCGAGTTGCTGATGCCGCTGGCCGAGCTGCCGCTGGCCGGCCTGCACAACGCGGCCAATGCCCTGGCGGCGCTGGCCCTGTGTGAGGCCATCGGTCTGCCGCTCGCGCCGTTGCTCGACGCCCTGCGCGGCTTCCGCGGACTGCCCCACCGCGTGGAACGGGTGGCGCAGATTGGGGGTGTGACCTTCTACGACGACTCCAAGGGGACCAACGTGGGTGCCACCGTGGCCGCACTGGAGGGCATGAGCTGCCCGGTGGTGCTCATCGCCGGCGGTGACGGCAAGGGACAGGACTTCGCACCGCTGGCCCCGGCGGTGGCCCGGCACGCGCGCGCGGTGGTGCTGATCGGCCGCGACGCCCCCCTTCTATCGCAGGCCCTGGCCGGCACCGGCGTGCCCCTGATTGGGGCGCGCGACATGGAGGAGGCCGTGCGGCGCGCCCATGCCGCGGCCCGGCCTGGCGATGCGGTGCTGCTGTCGCCGGCTTGTGCCAGTTTCGACATGTTCCGCAATTACGAGCACCGCGCCCAGGTCTTCATCGAGGCGGTGCAAGCATTGGAGGCGGGCAGCCGGCCATGATGCTCTACTCCACGCCGTTCAAGGCCCAGCACGCCAAACCCGATTACGACCAGGCCCTGCTCTGGACCGTTCTGATCCTGCTCGCCTTCGGGGTGGTGATGGTCTATTCGGCCTCCATCGCCATGGCCGGTGCCAGCCGCTACACCAATCACCAGGAAACCTACTACCTGGTGCGGCATGCCGTGTTCGTGCTGTTCGGCCTGGTGCTGGGCTTCATTGCCTTCCAGTTTCCCACGCGCGTCCTGCAGAAGCTCGCCCCCTGGCTGTTCCTGGCGGGCATCGTGCTGCTGGTGCTGGTACTGGTGCCGGGCATCGGGCGCGAGGTGAATGGCTCGCGCCGCTGGATTTCCCTGCTCTTCTTCAATGTGCAGCCCTCCGAGCTGATGAAGCTGTTCGTGGTGCTCTATGCCGCCGACTACACGGTGCGCAAGGCGAGCCACATCGAGAGCTTCACCCGGGGTTTCCTGCCCATGCTGCTGGTGATGCTGTTCATCGGCGCCCTGCTCCTGCGCGAACCCGACTTCGGCGCCTTCGCGGTGATCAGCGCCATCGCCATGGGCATCCTGTTTCTCGGGGGCGTCAACGGCAGGCAGTTCGGCGCGCTGCTGGTCATGCTGGTGATCGGCTTCGTCATCGTGATCTGGAGCTCGCCCTACCGCATGCAGCGCATCATCGGTTTCATGGATCCCTGGGCGGATCCCTTTGGCAAGGGCTACCAGCTCTCCCACGCCCTGATCGCCTTCGGCCGGGGTGAATGGTTCGGGGTCGGGCTCGGCGCCAGCGTGGAAAAACTGCTCTACCTGCCGGAGGCCCACACCGATTTCCTGCTTGCCGTGGTGGCGGAGGAACTGGGTTTCGTGGGCGTGACCGTAGTGACCGCCCTGTTTACCTTCCTGGTGCTGCGTGCCTTCGCCATCGCCCGTCAGGCCGAGCGCCTGGAGCGTCCCTTCGCGGCCCTGGTGGCCTACGGCATCGGCCTGTGGATCGGCGTGCAGGTGGTGATCAACATGGGCGTGAACATGGGGTTGCTGCCCACCAAGGGTCTCACCCTGCCGCTGCTTTC
>JBBFMG010000321.1:0-1730 GCA_037478575.1 Burkholderiales bacterium
CTTCGACGCCAGCCTGCGCGTGCTGGCGAGCGCGCCGCGCCCGCTGGCGCCCTGGACGCTGGTGCACCTGCACCTGGGCAGTCAGGAGGTGCTCGCCCGGGTGCTGCCCCTGGATCGCGAGACGCTCGAGCCCGGCGCCCAGGGACTGGTCCAGATCGTGCCCGAGCAACCGGTGGTGGGCGTCCATGGCGACCGCTTCGTGCTGCGGGATGCGGCGGCCAGCGCGACCCTGGCAGGCGGCTCGATCCTCGACAACGACCCGCCCGCGCGGCGCCGCCGCACTGCCGAACGTCTGACCTGGCTGGCGGCAGAAACCGCGCCCGATGCCCTGTCCGCCCTCCTGGCCGTCTCGTCCCTGGGGCTGGATCTCACCCGCTTCGCCCGCAACCGCAACCTGCGGCCGGAGGAATTGGACGCCCTGGTCGCCGCCACCGGCCTGCGCCGGGTGCAGGGGCCGGACGTGGACTGGCTCGCGGGCCCCGCCCAATGGCAAGCGTTGAGCGAGCGCATACTCACACGCCTGGCCGCCCATCACGCCCAGGAACCGGATGCCCTGGGTCCGGACCGGGAGCGCCTCAGGCGCATGAGCCTGCCCACGCTGCCCCACGGTCTGTTCCGCGCCGTGCTGGACGATCTGCTGGCGAGCGGACACGTCATGCTCACGGGCGCGGCCCTGCACCTGCCGGAACACCGCGTGCAGCTTGCGCCGGGGGAGGAGGCGCTGTGGGAACGTCTGCGTCCTTTGCTCGCCGCAGCGCCCTTCATGCCGCCGCGGGTGCGCGACATCGCCCGCAGCCAGCTCCTCGACGAAAACAGGGTGCGCCTGCTCTTCAAGCGCGTGGCGCGCACCGGGCAGGTGTGCCAGGTGGCCCACGATCACTTCTTCCTGGCCGAAGCGGTGACGACCCTCGCCGCCATCGTGACGGAAATGGCCCGGGACGAGGGCGTGACGGCCGCGGCCTTCCGCGACCGCATCGGCACCGGACGCAAGCTGGCCATCCAGATCCTGGAATACTTCGATCGCAGCGGCCTCACGCGGCGGGTGGGCGACCGCCATCGCCTGCGCACACCCCTCAGGGTGGAGGCGGCATGAAACGGTTCATGGAAGGGATACGTCCCCGGTGGGGCGGCCGGACTTCAAATCCGGTTGGGCACGTCAGACGTGCCCGGGTGGGTTCGACTCCCGCTCCCTTCCGCCAAAAAAGGAACGCGGGCAACGCCCGATCGTCTAAATTAACACTGGAAGCAAGCCATACCAACCCGTGAAAGGAGGGAGTCATGAGCACCGTTTCCATCAAACCCGATACCCGCAGCATCGACCTGCCCGCGATCAACCGGGTGGAGGCGAGCCGACCCCTGCAATGGCTCCGGCGCGGGGCGGCGGACCTGGCCCACTGCTGGCCCCTGTCCTTGAGCGTGGGGGCCCTGTTCAGCCTCATCGGCTACGGGCTGATCAGCTATGCCTGGCCCCGGCCCCACCTGGTGCTCACGTTGCTGTCGGGTTTTCTGCTGATCTCACCCTTCCTCGCCCTGTCCTTCTACGAACAATCGCGCCGGCGCGAGGCCGGCGGCGGGCCGTGGTTCGCCACCCTGCGTGGCAACTGGGGCTCCATCGGCCTGTTCGCGGCGGGGCTCGCCTTCATCCTGTCCAGCTGGGAGCGGCTGTCGGCCATCCTGGTCGCCCTGCTGCATCCGGGTGACATCGTGGGTGAAAGCTTCACCCTGGCGGG
>JBBFMG010000322.1:0-1724 GCA_037478575.1 Burkholderiales bacterium
GCTGTTCCCGGATCAGGTCCTCGGGCACGCCTCTTTGGCGCAGCTCGTGGGCAAGGCGCACGCTGCCGAAGCGGGCCTGCCGGTCGTGCACCAGGGCCTCGGCAAAGCGGGCATCCGACAGGCAGCCGCGTCGGGCAAGCTCGTCAAGGAGGGTGTCGAGCGCCTCCCGGTCGGCGGCATGGGGGGCCAGCTTGCGCGCGAGTTCCGCGCGGCTGTGCTCACGCCGGGCAAGCAGGTCAAGCGCCCGCTCGCGCAGGCTGCGCGCTGTGGCCATGGTGCCCCGCGGCGACCGGTCAGACTTCTTCGAGCGCTTCCTCCGGATCGAACTGGGCCACCGCGCCGCCGCCCACCCCCACCGCGGCGCGGATCTTGGCCTCGATCTCGCGGGCGATTTCCGGATGTTCCTTCAGGTATTCGCGGGCATTGTCCTTGCCCTGGCCGATCTTCTCGCCGTTGTAGGCATACCAGGCGCCGGACTTGTCGATGATGCGGTTGGCCACGCCCAGCTCGATGATCTCGCCCTCACGGGAAATGCCTTCGCCGTAGAGGATGTCGAAACTGGCCTGCTTGAAGGGGGGCGCCACCTTGTTCTTCACCACCTTGACCTTGGTCTCGGAACCGATCACCTCCTCGCCCTTCTTGATCGACCCCACGCGCCGGATGTCCAGCCGCACGGACGCATAGAACTTGAGGGCATTGCCGCCGGTGGTGGTCTCCGGGTTGCCGAACATGACGCCGATCTTCATGCGGATCTGGTTGATGAAGATCACCAGGGTGTTGGAGCGCTTGATGTTGGCGGTGAGCTTGCGCAGGGCCTGGCTCATGAGCCGGGCCTGCAGGCCCATGTGGGCATCCCCCATCTCGCCCTCGATTTCCGCCTTGGGGGTGAGCGCCGCCACCGAGTCGATCACCACCACGTCCACCGAGCCGGAGCGCACCAGCATGTCGGCGATTTCCAGCGCCTGCTCGCCGGTATCCGGCTGGGAGACCAGGAGGTCGTTCACGTTCACCCCCAGCTTGGCGGCATAGGTCGGGTCCAGGGCGTGCTCGGCGTCGATGAACGCGGCCGTACCGCCGAGCTTTTGCATTTCCGCAATGACCTGCAGGGTGAGCGTGGTCTTGCCGGAGGATTCGGGACCAAAGATCTCCACGATGCGCCCCCGGGGCAGGCCGCCCACTCCCAGGGCAATGTCCAGCCCGAGGGAGCCGGTGGAGACCACCTGCAGATCCTGGGCTTCCACGTGGTCTCCCAGGCGCATGACCGACCCCTTGCCGAACTGCTTTTCGATCTGGCTCAGGGCGGCGGCGAGGGCTTTCATCTTGTCTTCTGCGGGTGCGGTGGCCATGGCGGTCTCCTTGTTCGGGTTGCGGGAACGACGCCGCGCAGGGGCGGCATGCCGTTACTGTAGGCCATACTTTTGCAGGTGTCAATATTTTTTACCATGTCGAGTGTTTTTATCACATCGACCATTTTTATCAGCCAGGTCGGGAGTGTCTATAATCGCCCTGTCCGCTCCCGGCCGCAGCACCATAAGCCAATGACGAACAAAGACAAACTGCTCATGGACCTGAAATGGTCCACCCGCCAGCGTCTGCGCTTCATCGAGGTCATGGCCTACTACGCCGGGGTGGTGACCCGCTCCGACGTGGCCCGGGCCTTTGGCATCTCCGATCCCGCCGCCACCAAGGATCTGAAGCTCTACGGCGAGCTGGCGCCCGGCAAT
>JBBFMG010000323.1:0-1719 GCA_037478575.1 Burkholderiales bacterium
CACTGAACCCAAAGGGATTCATGGCAGACAAACTCAAACTGGTCCTGGCAGCACTGCTCGTGGTAGCAGGGCTGGCGGGGTTTTACGCGTTGGCCAGCCAGCCCATGGTGCTGCGCGTGCTCGCGGTCTTGGGCGGGGTCGCGGCCGCCGCGCTGGTGGGTTGGTTCACCGCGCCCGGCCGGCAGTTCGTGGGGTTCGCGCGCGAATCCATCGCCGAAGCGAAGCGTGTGGTCTGGCCCACCCGCAAGGAAGCCATGCAGACCACCGGGGTGGTGTTCGTGTTCGTGGTGCTCATGGCGCTGTTCATCTTTGTGGTGGATGCCTCGCTGGGCGCGATCCTGCGCGTGTTGATGGAACGGGGAAGCTGATGGCCAAACGCTGGTACGTGGTGCACACCTATTCCGGCTTCGAGAAGAGCGTGAAGCGCGCCCTCGAGGAGCGCATCAAGCGCGAGCACATGGAGGACAAGTTCGGCCAGATCCTGGTGCCGGTGGAAGAGGTGGTCGAGATGAAGGGCGGCCAGAAGCGCACCAGCGAGCGCAAGTTCTTCCCGGGCTACGTCCTGGTGGAAATGGAAATGGACGATTCCACCTGGCATCTGGTGAAGAGCGTGCCCAAAGTGACCGGTTTCGTGGGCGGTTCCGCCGCCAAGCCGACACCCATCAGCGAAAAGGAAGTGCAGGCCCTGCTGCAGCAGATGCAGGAAGGGGTGGAAAAGCCCCGGCCCAAGGTGCTGTTCGAGGTGGGCGAGGCGGTGCGTGTCACGGAAGGTCCGTTCACGGATTTCCACGGCAACGTGGAAGAGGTCAACTACGACAAGAACAAGCTTCGGGTTTCGGTCATGATCTTCGGCCGTTCCACCCCGGTGGAGCTGGATTTCAGCCAGGTGGAGAAGGCCTGAGGCCGTGGTGATACGGGCCCGCCGGAAGCCCCGATTCCGGCACGAGGAGCGCCAGTAGGGCAACCGACCGCGCGTTTGGACTCACTCAAGGAAAGGAAGCCATCATGGCAAAGAAAATCGTCGGCTACATCAAGCTGCAGGTGCCGGCGGGCAAGGCCAATCCCTCGCCCCCCATCGGGCCCGCCCTGGGCCAGCGCGGCCTGAACATCATGGAATTCTGCAAGGCCTTCAATGCCCAGACCCAGGGCATGGAACCCGGCCTGCCCATTCCCGTGGTGATCACCGCCTATGCGGACAAATCCTTCACCTTCGTGATGAAGACGCCGCCCGCCAGCGTGCTGCTCAAGAAGGCAGCCAAGGTGGAGAAGGGCTCGTCCAAACCCCATACCGACAAGGTGGGCCGCATCACCCGCGCCCAGGCCGAGGAAATCGCCAAGATGAAGATGCCGGATCTCACCGCCGCCGATCTGGAGGCCGCGGTGCGCACCATCGCCGGCAGCGCCCGCAGCATGGGCATCGAAGTGGAGGGGGTCTGACATGGCCAAGCTTTCCAAACGCCGCCAGGCCATCCTGGCCAAGGTGGACCGCAACAAGCTCTATCCGGTGGACGAGGCCCTGAAACTGGTCAAGGAGACCGCCACCGCCAAATTCGACGAGGCCGTGGACGTGGCCGTCAATCTGGGCGTGGATGCGCGCAAGTCCGACCAGCTGGTGCGTGGCTCCCTGGTGCTGCCCAAGGGCACCGGCAAGACCGTGCGCGTGGCGGTGTTCGCCCAGGGCGCGGCGGCCGATGCCGCGCGCGAGGCGGGTGCCGACAT
>JBBFMG010000324.1:0-1691 GCA_037478575.1 Burkholderiales bacterium
CGCCGCCACGCCCTCACAAATGGTCAGCGCGTGCTCGATGCCGGGCAGGCTCTTCAGAAAGCGGCCACCGCTGGCAATGAGCAGGGCGTCGTTGGCCACCTCGCCGCGATCGGTGATCACCCGTCGCCCGCCATCGGCCAGGGCCGTGACCCGCCCCGCGTGGAAGCGCACCCGGTTGCGATCGAGAAAATGCTGCACGTCGATGCGCAGATCCCTGCCTTCGCGCAGACCGGCGGGCACCCAGATCAGGCTCGGGTAATAGAGCAGCACGGGCGCGGGCGCGATGAGGGTGATCTCCGCGTCGGGCGCGCGCCGCCGCAGCTCGCGCACCGCCGTCAGCGCGGCGAAGCCGCTGCCGATGATGCTGACGCGCCGGCTCATTGCTCCGCCTTGCGCCGTTCCTCTTCCAGGGCGCACTCCTTGGCGTCACACATCATGGCGCTGATGGCCGCCAGCAGCACAGCCATGGTGACGCCGAGTATCCAGGCGAAATACCACATAGCGTTCTCCTTTGCTCAGTAGACCGACTTGTCGTTGGCCCTGATGTAGTCGGTGGTCACCTTGCCCCACATCACCCTGTAGGCCCAGGAGGTGTAGAACACGATCAGGGGCATGAACACCACCGTCGCCCCCAGCATCAGGCCCAGGGTGAGGGGCGAGGACACGCTGTCCCACACGGTGAGGCTGGAGCGCGGGTCCAGGGACGAGGGCATGACGAAGGGGAACATGGACACGCCGGCAGTGCCGATGATGGCCGCACAGGTCACGCTGGAGGCCACGAAGGCCAGTCCCGGCCGGTTGCGCCAGGCAAACAAGAGACCCAGGGCACCCGCGACGAAGGCGGTCAGGGGCACGAGGCGGGTCCAGGGATACTGTCCGTAATTGGCGAGCCAGGCCCCGGTTTCCCGCGCCACCGTCTTGTTGAGGGGATCGGGCATGGCATTGGGATTTACCGTGCTGGTGATGACATAGCCGTCGAGGCCCTTCATCACCCACCAGCCGGCCAGGGCGAAGCTGACGAGGGTGAGCGCGCCGAAAATCAGGCTCGCGGCACGGGTGCGGCGATAGATGTCGCCCTCGGTGCGCATCATCAGGTAGTTCGCGCCCTGGAAGGTGAGCATGGACAGGCTCACCACCCCGGCCAGCAGCCCGAACGGATTGAGCAGTTGCCAGAAGGTCCCGGTGTAGGTGGAAGCCAGGGTGTCGTCGAAACGGAAGGGCACGCCCTGCAGCAGATTGCCGAAGGCCACGCCGAAGATGATGGGCGGCACCGCCCCGCCGACGAACAGGCCCCAGTCCCAGGTGGCGCGCCAGGTGGGGTTCTGGATCTTGGAACGGTAGTCGAAGCCCACCGGCCGGAAGAACAGCGCCCACAGCGCCGCCATCATGGCCCAGTAGAAGCCGGAGAAGGCGGTGGCATACACCAGCGGCCAGGCGGCGAAGATGGCGCCACCGGCGGTGATGAACCACACCTGGTTGCCGTCCCAGTGGGGCGCGACGGTGTTGATCACCGCGCGCCGTTCCAGGTCGTTCCTGCCCACGAAGGGGAGCAGCGTGCCGACACCCATGTCGTGGCCGTCCATGATGGCGAAGCCCACCAGCAGCACGCCCACCAGCAGCCACCAGATCAGTTTCAGGGTTGCGTATTCAAGCATGGTTTCCTCCTCAGGCCTTGACCGCGGGTGCCTGGG
>JBBFMG010000325.1:0-1684 GCA_037478575.1 Burkholderiales bacterium
ACGACGCGACGGGACGCATCCTCGTGCCGGCCTGCCACGCCCCCCTCGACGAGGCCACCGAGCGCGAGGCAGGACGCACGGCGCAGATCCTGGGGCCGGCGCTCCATGAAAAGTTTCCCTTCGTGCCGGGTGCCCGGCCGGTGAGCGACGATCCCACCGAGCTCGTGCTCAATCGCAGCCTGCGCCCCACCCTGACGGTGACCGGCGCCGACGGTCTGCCGTCCCTCGCCCAGGCGGGCAACGTGCTGCGCCCCGCCACCCACCTGAAGCTCTCCTTCCGCCTGCCGCCCGGGGTGGACGCCCCTGCGGCCATGGCCGCTGTGAAGCAGGTGCTGGAAGCCGATCCACCTCATGGGGCCCAGGTGCGCTTCGAGGTGGAGCAGGCCGCGGACGGCTGGCGCGCCCCGACGCCCGCCCCCTGGCTGGCGGCCGCGCTGTCCCGCGCCTCGCACCGCCATTTCGGGCGCACCTGCGCCTTCCAGGGCGAGGGCTGGAGCATTCCCTTCATGGGCATGCTTGGACGCGCCTTTCCCCAGGCGCAGTTCCTCATCACGGGTGTGCTGGGGCCGGGCGCCAACGCCCATGGCCCCAACGAATTCCTGCATCTGCCCTACGCGCAGAAACTCACGGCCTGCGTGGCGGAGGTGGTGGCGGCGCTACCGGGCGCGGACTGATGCGGCGGGCGCCGCATCACAGGGAGTTGTGGGTGCCGTCGCAGTAGGGCAGGTTGTCGCTCATGCGGCAGCCGCACAGCCACACCGTGCCGCTTTCCCTGGGTGTGAAGGGCATGGGTTCCACCCCGGTGCCTTCGTGGGAGCCGTCGCACCAGGGCTGGTTCTTGCTCTTGCCGCAGGCGCAGTACCAGTATTCCTGGCCGGCCTCGACCTCAACTTCGTAGGGCGCATTCTGATTGGACATGTCACCTCCTCGCTGGAAATAGGGCGCGGCGGCGCCGCAAGGCCGGCCATTCTCCCACAAAGCAGGCGCCGGCAAAACCACGCCGGGGCCGTGAATTCGTCCGGCGGTGCCGGGCTTGCTGTGCGATAATCCGGGCATGGATCGGGTCAATCTCACCCACCACTTCCTGATCGCCATGCCCGCCATGGCCGATCCCTATTTCGCCCGCTCCGTCACCTATGTGTGCGACCACAGCGAGCACGGGGCGCTGGGCATCATCATCAACCGTCCCCTGGATTTGACCCTGGGCACCCTGCTGGACCAGGTGGGCATCAAGCTGGAAGTGCCGGAGCTGGCCAGCCGCGCCATCCATTTCGGCGGGCCGGTGCAGACCGAACGGGGCTTCGTTTTGCACCGGCCTGCGGGGGCCTGGCAGTCCACCCTGGCGGTGCGCGAGGACATCGCCCTCACCACCTCCCGCGACGTGCTGGAGGCCCTGGCCCAGGGCCGCGGCCCCAGCCAGTTTTTCATCACCCTGGGCTACGCCGGCTGGGCGGCGGGACAACTGGAACACGAGCTCTCCCAAAACGCCTGGCTCACCGTGCCCGCCGATCTGGACATCCTGTTCGAGCTGCCGGTGGAAGTGCGCTTCGACGCCGCCATGGGCCTTTTGGGTCTCAACGCCGCCAACCTCTCGGAAGACGCTGGCCATGCCTAAGCCTCCGGAACGCGGCACGGTGCTGGCCTTCGACTTTGGCAGCAAGCGCATCGGCGTGGCGGTGGGCGA
>JBBFMG010000326.1:0-1674 GCA_037478575.1 Burkholderiales bacterium
TGGGGCTGGTGGGGACGGTGGCGCATCTGCAGCTTGGGTGGCTGAGATCCCCGGCGCGGCCGCTGGTGGCCGTGAGCCTGGAAGCCTCGCGCACCCTGCCCGGCGCCGAGGTGGGCAAGGGGCCCATCGTGCGACTGGGCGACCGGCGCACGCCCTTCTCCGCGGGGCCCACCCAGGTACTGAGCGAGCTCGCTGCCGAGCTTTTGCCCGGCCGGCACCAGCGTCGCCTGATGGATGGCGGCAGCTGCGAAGGTTCCGCTGCCGTGGCCTGGGGGCTGCCCACCCTGGCGCTGGCGGTGCCGCTGGGCAACTACCACAACCAGGGTTTGCAGGGCGGGCCCGACTGCCGCGGTTCCCTGGGCCCCGCGCCGGAGTTCGTGCATCGGGACGACGTGGCCGGCATGCGCCTGCTGTGCACCGCCCTGCTGCGGCCCGGATTGAACTGGAGCGATCCCTGGCGCGGCGTGCGCCAGCGCCTGGCGGCGATCCGGGCGGACCATGATGCCCTGCTGGTGGAGCCGGGCGCCTAGGGAGGCACGCACCCCATTGCGGCACTTCCCTGTTGAAAACGCTGCCGGCTGCCGGGACAATGGTGTGCGCCAACCACAACAAAAAGGGCGGACAACCCATGTCATCCACCAATCTCAGGGCGACCATTGCCTTTTTCGCCTGGATCCTGCTCGCGCTGGTGGCGGGCTTTCTCGGCCGCGAGGCCATCACCCGCGTGCTCGGGCCGGACATCTGGCTGTGGGCCGCGCTGTGGGCGGGCTCCATCCTCGGCCTGATCAACGTCCTCGTGGTCCGGATCCTGGCCCGGCACTGACGGGCGGCGGGTCGTCGTGGGGGTAATGGACGACGCCCATGAGCAGCCGCACCACGCCATAGGCCGCCCACATCACCAGCCGCCGCCAGAGGGGCACGGCGGCCCAGTCTTCCATGGTTACGCGTACCGCGCCGCTGGCGATTTCCGCCAGCATGTCCCTGCGCAGCCGGCCCGCGAATTCGTGGTCGTAGGCCACCAAGTTGGCTTCCCGTGACAGCAGCAGGCTGAAGGGGTCGATGTTGGAGGAGCCGACGGTGGCCCACACGCCGTCGATCACCGCCGTCTTCGCGTGCAGCATGCTTTTCGTGTAGGCATGAATTTCCACCCCCGCTTCCAGCAGCCTGCCGTGCAGGGCCTGGGCGGCGAAGTTGACGAAGGGGTGATCGGTCTGGCCCTGCACCAGCAGCACCACGCGCACCCCGCGGCTGGCTGCCCGCAGCAGAGCATGCCGGAAACGGGTGCCGGGCAGGAAATAGGCATTGGCGAGCACGATCTCCCGGCGGGCCTTGCCGATGGCGCGCAGATAGGCCCGCTCGATGTCGCGCCGGTGGCGCAGGTTGTCCCGGACCAGGAAGCGGGCGCGCACCGTGCCCGCGGGGGGTGGCGGGGTCACCGGGGCGCGGTCGCGGCGGGGCGTATGGCGCAGCTGGGTGAAGGCCACCAGGTGCCAAAGCCGGCGCATGGCCGTGAGGATCTCCGCCACCAGGGGTCCTTCCACCGCCACCGCGTAATCGTACTGGGGCGCGCCGTCGGCCGGGTCGGCGTCGTCGAGGATGTTGATGCCACCCACGAAACCCACGGTGGTGTCCACCACCGCGAGCTTGCGGTGCAGGCGCCGCAGGCGGTGGCGG
>JBBFMG010000327.1:0-1660 GCA_037478575.1 Burkholderiales bacterium
GGCGCCGTGCTGCTTGCCCCGTGCCCAGAGCTTGTTCTGCGCCGCCTCGTCCACCAGATCGAACCACAGCAGGGCACGCACGGTGTCCATGATGGCCACCACATTCTCCTCGAACGGCAGGTGTTCCACCAGGAATTCCGCCAGGATGGGCCCCATGGTCCCCCGCGCCACCGCCTCCTTTTCCAACATGCAGCGGGCGTTCTCGATGGTGGGCATGGCCCACCAGGCCCGGCGCGCGATCTCGTCGGTGAGGCCTGGCGCATTGACCACCGCCACCACGGCTTCCGGCTCGCCCAGCTTGAGCAGGGGTTCCAGGTTTTCGTCGCGCATCTGGCCCATGCGTGTCCAGCGGCGCAGATACACCGGGTAGCCCTCGGGCGAATCCAGGGCATGCTCCGCCAGGGTCTGCTTCACCAGCTTGAGATAGGCTTCCTCGCGGGTGTTGGGATGCAGCTTGACCTTGGCCTCGCCCTTTTCCGTGAGGGCATGCACGGTCATGGTGGAAGTGTCGATGCGCACCGCCTGAACGCCGGCGGCGAGCAGCACGTTCAGGCAGAAGGCGTCTTCCTGGCTGAGTTCCATGGCGGCCATCGGGAAAGCGTCCAATTATACTGGAGGGATGCCTGCTGCTTGCCATCGACGGCGTCGCGGTTTTTGCCGGAATGGGCGTTTGCTACACTGACCCGCCCCGGTTTTTGTGCGAGGAGACGATCATGATCCAGCCCGGTGACAAGCTTCCGGAAGCCACCCTGTTCGAAATGACCCCGGAGGGTCCCCAGCCCGTGCAGCTGAGTGCCCTCACCCGCGGGCGCCGCGTGGTGCTCTTTGGTCTGCCCGGGGCATTCACGCCCACCTGTTCCGCCAGGCACCTGCCCGGCTATGTGTCCCTGGCGGACCGGCTCAAGGCCAAGGGCATCGACGAGATCGTCTGCCTGTCCGTGAACGACGCCTTCGTGATGGGTGCCTGGGGCAGGGAGCAGGGCGCCGAGGGCAAGGTGCGTATGCTGGCCGACGGCAATGGGGATCTCTGCCGGGCCATGGGCCTGGAGCTGGATCTGCGGGAGCGCGGCATGGGCATCCGCTGCCAGCGCTTCTCCATGCTGGTGGAAGACGGCGTGGTGAAGGCGCTCAACGTGGAAGCGCCGGGCAAGTTCGAGGTGTCGGACGCCGAGACCATGCTGGCCCAGCTCGATCGGCTGTAACGGGCCGGCGCAAAACCGCTGCGGGGGCGGTGGCGCGGGCCACCCCGCCCGGGGGTCTGAGTGGCGGCCGCCGGCCGCCCCCACGGCCGCTGGAGCCGGGGATGTTCTAGGCCACCTTGGGCAGACGGGCGAGGGCTGCCTGAACCGCTTCGGCCGGATATTCGAAGTCCTCCAGCTTGCCGGCGAAGTAGCTCTCATAGGCGCTCATGTCGAAATGACCGTGGCCGGAGAGGTTGAAGAACAGCACCTTGGGTTCGCCGGTCTGCTTGCAGCGCAGGGCCTCGTCGATGGTGGCGCGGATGCCGTGGCAGGACTCTGGGGCCGGAATGATGCCCTCGGCGCGGGCGAACATCACGCCGGCTTCGAAGGTCGCCAGTTGCGGCACGGCCACCGCCTCGATCAGTCTCTCGTGGTAGAGCTGGGAAACCAGCGGCGAGTCGCCGTGGTAGCGCAGACCG
>JBBFMG010000328.1:0-1659 GCA_037478575.1 Burkholderiales bacterium
GGGTCAGCAAGCGCGAGGGTAACGGGTCTGGCCGGCGCGGTAAACCACGGCAGGGTCGGGGCAATGGCCAGGGCGCGTGGTGTCTGTCGCGCCGGGGTGGCCACGGCCCCCGGTGGTGCCCAATGGGGTGACATCGCGAGCGGCAGGGTCGCGGGCTCGATCCGCCGGCACCGGTCAGACGAACGTCCCGCGGCCTGGGGCGGGCGATGCGCCAGGGTCAGCCTGTGTGCGGCAGCGCCCCACGCGGCACTCACAGGGCAAACCGGTGCATGGCCGGACAGACGCGGGGCGACACGGTCGCCGGGAAGGCATGGGCGGCCCCGATGGGGCGGCGCGGATCCCTCCTGCCGGTGCATGGCTGCCTGCCCGGCCCTGGAGTATGCTTGCCGCGCATGGCCCGCCCGCCCCGCGCCCGTCTTCTCAATCCCGGTGTGACACCACGCGAGGTGTGGGCGTGGGCGCTCTACGACTTCGCCAACTCCGGTTACACCACGGTGGTCATCACCGCGGTGTTCAACGCCTACTTCGTCGCCGTGGTGGCGGGCAATGCCCCTTGGGCCACCTTCCTCTGGACGCTGGCGCTGTCGGTCTCCTATGCCCTGATCGTGCTGAGCGCGCCGCTGGTGGGCGCCTATGCCGATGCCTGGGCGGCGAAGAAGAAACTGCTGCGGCTCGCCACGCTGGGCTGCGTGGTGTTCACCGCCGGCCTGGGCCTGGCCGGCCCCGGCAGTCTTGCGCTGGCGGTGGCCTGCGTCGTGCTGTCGAATTTTTTCTATGGCACCGGCGAGAACCTGATCGCCGCCTTCCTGCCGGAGCTGGCACGCCCCCGTGCCATCGGCCGCGTGTCCGCCTGGGGCTGGAGCCTGGGTTACCTGGGGGGGTTGACCAGTCTGGCCGCCTCCCTTGCCTACCTGGGCTGGGCGGAGGCCCACGGCCAGGGCACCACCGAAGCCGTGCCGGTGACCCTGCTCATCACCGCGGCCCTGTTCGCACTGGCCAGCCTGCCCACTTTCCTGTGGCTGCGCGAGCGGGCGCGTCCGCAGCCGCACCTCGTGCGTGGGCAGCCCGTGCGGGAGGCCTTCCTGCGCCTCGCCCACACGCTGCGCGAGGCACGCGCCTTTCGCGACCTGTTCCGTTTCCTGCTGTGCACGCTGTTCTATCAGGCGGGTATCCAGGCGGTGATCGCGCTGGCCGCCATCTATGCCCAGCAGGTGATGGGCTTTTCCGTGCGCGAGACCATCGGGCTCGTGTTCGTGGTCAATATCACGGCCGCCATGGGGGCGCTCCTGTTCGGCTGGCTGCAGGATCGCATCGGCCACGTGGCGGCAGTCGCCCTCACGCTCATTGCGTGGCTCTTCATGGTGGGGCTTGCCTATGGCGCCCAGGGGCCGGTGCAGTTCTGGCTGGCGGCCAACGTGGCGGGGTTGGCCATGGGCGCGAGCCAGTCGGCGGGACGTGCCCTGGTGGGGCTGCTTTCGCCCGCCAGCCGGCGTGCGGAATTCTTCGGCCTGTGGGGATTCGTGGTGAAGCTTGCATCCATCTTCGGCCCGCTCACCTATGGCATTGCCACCTGGGCGAGCGGCGGCAACCACCGTGCGGCCATGCTGGGTGTGGGCGTGTATTTCCTGTTGGGACTTGCCATCCTCGCCGGCGTGGACG
>JBBFMG010000329.1:0-1645 GCA_037478575.1 Burkholderiales bacterium
CATCCGCGACCTGCGGCTGGGGGAGTTCGACGTGCTGGTGGGCATCAACCTCCTGCGCGAGGGGCTGGATATTCCGGAGGTCTCGCTGGTGGCCATTCTGGATGCGGACAAGGAGGGTTTCCTGCGCTCCGAGCGCTCCCTGATCCAGACCATCGGCCGCGCGGCGCGGCACATCCACGGCAAGGCCATCCTGTATGCCGACACGGTGACCGAATCCATGCGTCGCGCCATCGACGAGACCGAGCGGCGACGGGCCAAGCAGATTGCCTACAACCAGACCCACGGCATCACGCCCAAGGGGGTGGTCAAACGCATCAAGGACATCATCGAGGGTGTCTACGACTATGAGCAGGCCCAGGAAAAGCTGCTCGCCCAGCAGGAAGCCGCGGGCTATGCCCACATGAGCGAGAAGGAACTCACCCGCGAGGTGAAGCGCCTGGAGAAGGAAATGCTGGAAGCGGCGAAAAATCTGGAATTCGAGAAGGCCGCCCAGCTACGGGACCGCATGAATCTGCTCAAGCAGCAGTTGTTCGGAGTGGTGGAGCATGACCAGGGTTAAGGTGCTGTTCGTGTGCATGGGCAACATCTGCCGTTCCCCCACCGCGGAAGCGGTGTTCCGCGCCCACCTGGAGCAGGCGGGTCTGGACCGCCACGTGGAGGTGGATTCGGCAGGCACCCACGCCTACCACGTGGGGCAACCGCCGGATGCCCGGGCCCAGCAGGCGGGGCTCAAACGGGGTTACCGCATGGCCCATCTGCGCGGGCGCCAGGTGAGCCGGCGGGATTTCGAGGAATTCGACTACGTGCTGGCCATGGACATGGACAACCTCACCCGCCTGCAGCGGCAGTGTCCCGCGGAACATGCCCACAAAATCTCCCTGTTCATGGAGCACGCACGCAACTTCGTGGAGCGCGAAGTGCCGGATCCCTACTATGGCGGTCCCGCCGGTTTCGAGCGGGTGCTGGACATGGTGGAGGACGCGAGCCGCGGCCTGATCGAGCACATCCGGCGGCGGCATTTTTCCGAGCGAGGCTGACCAGCCTGACACTGGCGCGCCGCCGAAGGGCCTGGCTGGATGGAACCTGTCGGCCCGGCAGGGATTTCCCCGCAATGAAAAAACGCCGTGCCCGGGGGCACGGCGTTGGCGAGGCGAGCCGATCCCATCAGAGATCGCGCCGGGTTTCCACCTGCTGCAGCGGTTCGTCGCTCACGGGAGCCACCTGCTGGGCCCAGGCCGGCTTGGGGCGCGGGCCGCGGGGCCGCGGCGCCGGCTCCGCCTGCTGGGTCTGGACCGCGGCCAGGGCCTCGGGACGGGTCTCGATGAGAATCAGGCCCGCCGCTTCCAGATCCACGGTCACCGGTTTGGGCGCTGCCGCCTCCTCGACCTTCACCGGCGCGGGCGCGGGTTCCACCGGCGCGAAAGGCAGTTCCGTCTGGGTCGCCACCGGCACGGGCGGAGGCGCAGTGGCAAACCCTGTTGCGGCCGTGACGGGCGCCGTTTCCGGGCCGGTGCCGGCGCCTTCGGAGGGGGCCTGGGCGGCTTCCGACTGGGCCTGGGCGGCGGCAGCGGCGCGTGCCGCCCGAGTCAGCGCGGCATCCTCGATGATGGCCTCGATGACGGGCGCCGCCGGCTCGCGGGGGGCG
>JBBFMG010000330.1:0-1605 GCA_037478575.1 Burkholderiales bacterium
TGATAGGGGTTGAATTGCGGTCTGCTCCCCTCGCTCAGCACGGGTAGGGTGAAGACTCGCGCCTGGAGCCATTCCCAGATCGGCTGCAAGAGCATTTCAGGCTGGCGAGAAATAGATGTCTGTTGGCTTCAGCTTGCTGTTGCGCAGGAAGTGCGGCTTCACCCGCATCCCGATCCAATCCAGAGATGGCTGCTGGGGGTCAACACCCATCAAACGGGTCAGCAGCAATGTGTCCACGCCGTCGAATTCGATCAGCGCCAGCACAAAGGGCGTCTCTGGCAGGAACTCTTCTGAACCGAAGTAGCACACGGTGAAGGCATGCACCCGCGCTGGCCGCTGGGTGATATCGATCCATTCGGTGTCCCGGCCGGTGGTCATATCGTGGCCGCGCGGCGTGGCATAGGTGTAGCCGGTGGCTGGCTCGCGGCTTCCCAGCAAGCGGCGGTTTGCCAGACCGGCAAACCAGGGGCTATCCTGGCCGTAGGAGTGCAAATACGTGATGCGATACTCCTGTTCGATCTCGATGGGCGTCATCTTTTTCAAAAAGGCCAACGCCTCCGGGCTGGTATCCACCGGGAAGGGCACGCCATGCACAATGTAACCGCCCAGGGTTTCTTCACGTCGCTCAGGTAGTTTGCTCATTGTCTGCCTCGTCCTTCCTGTCCGGTTCAGCCGGCGCGTTCCAACACGGAAACCGTTACATACGTGCCTGTGCCGGCATGGCTGTGAATGGCGCCGCGCCGGGCGTCCTTTACCTGCAGGGTGGCGTCGCCGAAGTGTTGAGCGATGCTGCCTTGCAGTTGCCAGATGGCGAATACACCCTGCATCAGCCCGGTCGCCCCCACCGGATGACCACAGGCGATCAGTCCGCCGGAGGGGTTCACCGGACATTCGGGGGCGTCTTTCAGTTCCAGTCCATAATCGATCCCTGGCATGAAAGCTTTGCCCGAAGCGGCGAACGCTCCGCCCTCGCCGTAGCGGCAGAGTCCCAGATCTTCGTAGGTCTGGATTTCGCTGGAGGTGTAAGCGTCGTGTAGCTCGATGAAGTCCAGCTCTTTGAGCGGGTCATAAATGCCCGCCATGCGATAGGCCATGTTGCCCGCCGTCCGCCCGGCGCGGAAGGAATGGACGCCTGGGTAGCGTGTGCCGTGCTCCCACAGGCGTCGGTAGTACGCTCTGGTTTCGTCGGAGTTGCGCTCCTGCTCGGTGGCATACAGCCGCATGAAGTCCTCGTAATGCATATGCGGTCGGTCGGCCATGCGCATGGCGTCTGTGCCGCGCCCGATGCCGGTCACCCGCACTAGCGGGCGGCGGATTTGCGCTCCTGCCTGCTCCAACCGCTGCAGACCTTCCTCAGATGCCAGGATCACCGCAGCCGCCCCATCCGACATGACGCAGATATCCAGGCGGGTCAGCGGCCAGGCCACCATCGGCGCGTTGCGCACGTCTTGAAGCGTGTAGCGTTCACGTTTCTGGGCGTACGGATTGTGGTAAGCGTTGCGATGGTTCTTGACGCTCACCGCGGCCATCTGCTCGACGGTGGTGCCGAATTCCTTCATGTGCCGGGTGACCATCATGGCATAGTAGCCCGAATAGAATCCCCCC
>JBBFMG010000331.1:0-1582 GCA_037478575.1 Burkholderiales bacterium
GGACAGGCGGCGCGCGATCCTCTCCCGGTCCACGCTGTGCACCCAGGCGAAATGCTCGGCGATGGGGCGGGTCTTGTTGCTCTGGATGGGCCCGATGAAATGCCACTCGATGGGCAGGTCCGCCAGCACGGCCATTTTGTTCAGCGCCTCCTGCACGTAGCTTTCGCCGAAGGCACGCTGCCCGCAGGCGAAAGCGGCGCGGATGACATCCGGTCCGAAGGTCTTGGACACGGCAAGCAGGGTGATGCCGGCGGGGTCGCGGCCACACTGCGCTGCGGCCCGAATGATGCGCGCCTTGACGGCTTGCAATGCGTTCTCGATTGTCGTCATAATGGTCCGCCGAGCACTCAAGAAACGGCCGAAACGGCCGTTATCCATGGCCGTAGCGCCGCCGCGCCTGCAACCGTTTTCGCGCAATCACCCGCCGGGGATTATAAATGGAAATCGCAGACCTGCTCGCCTTCACCGTCAAGAACAAGGCCTCCGACCTGCATTTGTCCGCGGGGCTGCCGCCCCTGATCCGGGTCAACGGCGACATCCGGCGCATCAACGTGGAGCCTCTGGACCACAAGGGCGTCCACAGCATGATCTACGACATCATGAACGATGCGCAGCGCAAGTTCTACGAGGAGAACCTGGAGGTCGATTTCTCCTTCGAGGTGCCCAACCTGGCGCGCTTCCGGGTCAATGCCTATGTCCAGCAGCGGGGCGCGGCGGCGGCCTTTCGCACCATTCCGTCCAAGGTGCTGACCCTGGAGCAGCTTGCCGCACCGGCCATCTTCAAGGACCTCTGCCACCACCCCAACGGCATCGTGCTGGTGACGGGGCCCACGGGTTCCGGCAAGTCCACCACGCTGGCGGCCATGATCAACGAGATCAACGAAACCGAATACGGGCACATCCTCACCATCGAGGATCCCATCGAGTTCGTGCACGAATCGAAGAAGTGCCTCATCAACCAGCGCGAGGTGGGTCCCCACACCCTGTCCTTCAACAACGCGCTGCGTTCGGCCCTGCGCGAGGACCCGGACGTGATCCTGGTGGGCGAGCTGCGCGACCTGGAAACCATCCGCCTCGCCCTCACCGCAGCGGAAACCGGTCACCTGGTGTTCGGCACCCTGCACACCAGTTCCGCCCCCAAGACCATCGACCGCATCATCGACGTGTTCCCGGCGGCGGAGAAGGACATGGTGCGCGCCATGCTGTCGGAGTCGCTGCGCGCGGTCATCGCCCAGACCCTGCTCAAGACCAAGGACGGCAGCGGGCGCGTGGCCGCCCACGAGATCATGATCGGCACGCCCGCCATCCGCAACCTGATCCGCGAGAACAAGGTGGCGCAGATGTATTCCACCATCCAGACCGGACAGGCCGTGGGCATGCAGACCATGGAACAGTGTCTAGCCGACCTGGTGCGCCGCAACATCGTCTCCGAAGCCGAGGCGCAGAAGGCGGCGCGCAAGGACGCGAAGTTCTGAGCGGGGCGGTATCGCCCTGTCATCCACCCGGGAGGCTCTCATGGAGCGCGAACAAGCCACCAAGTTCATGCACGACCTGCTGCGCCTGATGGTCAGCAAGAAGGCAT
>JBBFMG010000332.1:0-1574 GCA_037478575.1 Burkholderiales bacterium
CCATGAAATGGGGCACGCCCTGGTGGCCCTGGCCCTGCCGGGGACCGATCCGGTGCACAAGGTGTCCATCATCCCCCGCGGCATTGGTGCCCTGGGCTACACCATCCAGCGGCCCACCGAAGACCGTTACCTCATGACCCGGCAGGAGCTGGAGAACAAGATCGCGGTGCTGCTGGGCGGGCGCGCCGCCGAGAAGCTGGTCTTCGGCGAACTGTCCACCGGTGCTGCCGACGATCTGGCCAAGGCCACGGACATCGCCCGGGACATGATCACCCGTTACGGCATGGACGAGGATCTCGGCTACATCGCCTATGAAGCCCAGCGTCCCCGCTTCCTGGACGTGCCCGAACTCACCGCCGGCGGCTGCCGGGTGGCGGAATCCACCCAGGCGCGCATCGACGCCGCCGTGCGGGGCATCGTCATGGGCGTGTTCCAGCGCGCCTACGGCATCCTCGCCGACAACCGGGCGGTGCTGGACCGTTGCGCGGCGGAGCTTCTGGCGCGGGAGACCCTGGACGAGGCGGCCATTCAGGCCCTCACCGCCGACCTGAAGAAACCCGCCTTGGCCGAGGCTGCCGCCGCCCCCAGATAAGCTGCCGTCACAACAATCGGAGAATCATCGTGAGCGAGACCCTCAATATCGTCTGTCCCCATTGCCATGCCGTGAACCGGGTGCCCGGCGCGCGCCTCGACCAGCATCCCAACTGCGGCAAGTGCCACCAGCCCCTGTTCACCGGCCACCCGGTGCCCCTGACTGCGGCCACCTTCACGAAGCACATCGAGCGCAACGACATTCCGGTGCTGGTGGACTTCTGGGCCCCCTGGTGCGGGCCGTGCCGCATGATGGCGCCCCAGTTCGAACAGGCGGCGCGCCTGCTGGAGCCGCGCCTGCGCCTGGCCAAGGTGGACACCGAGGCGGAACAGATGCTGGGGGCCCAATACGGCATCCGCAGCATCCCCACCCTGGCGCTGTTTGCCGGCGGGCGCGAGGTCGCGCGCCAGGCCGGGGCGATGGGGGCGCAGGACATCGTGCGCTGGGTCCAGGCGCACCTGCGCTGAGCGCCTGGGTCCGTGCAGGATCTTTTTTCCTTTTCCCTGGTTCTGCTGGTGGCGGGGGCGATCGCCGCCGCCATCGCAAGCCGCCTGCGCCTGCCCACGCTGCTGGGTTACCTTGCCGCCGGCGTGGCCCTGGGACCCTCCGTGTCGGGACTGTTGCAGCCGGGTGAGAGCCTCACCTTCCTGGCGGAGGTGGGCGTGGTGCTGCTGCTGTTCATGGTGGGGCTGGAATTTTCGGTGGCGAGCCTGTGGGCCACCTGGCGCCGGGTGCTCTCGGCGGGTCTTTTGCAGATGCTGTTCGTGGGGCTCACGGTGGGATTCGCCGCCCACCGCCTGGGGGCGGACGCGCGGGCGGCCTTCCTCCTGGGCGCCGCGGCAGCCATGTCCTCCAGCGCCATCGCCGGCAAGCAGCTGGCGGAACAGGGTGAACTCACGGTGCGCCACGGCCGCATGGCCATGGCGGTGCTGGTCTTCCAGGACATCGCCACCATCCCGGTACTCGCCCTGCTCGCCATCTG
>JBBFMG010000333.1:0-1567 GCA_037478575.1 Burkholderiales bacterium
GTGCTGTGCTATGAAGTCACCGACCGCGACGGAGAGGCGAAGGCGCGCGCCGGCATCCAGGAGAACGTGCGCTTCATCCGCCGGGTGCGCAACGAAAACATCGCCGGCGGGCGCGTGGCGGCGACCTTCGGCCTGCATGCCAGCCTGACCCTCTCGGCTGAGACCCTGGACGCCTGCCGCCAGGCCGCTCCCGAAGGCGTGGGGTTTCACATTCACGTCGCCGAGCACGAAGCGGATGAGTACGATAGCCTGGCCAAATCCGGCATGCGCGTGATCGACCGCCTGCAGGCGCACGGCATCCTCGGCCCGCAGACCATCGTGGCGCACGCCATCCACGTGGACGCCCGCGAAGTGAGCCTGCTGGCCGAGACCAACACCTGGGTCACCCATCAGCCGCGCTCCAACATGAACAACGGCGTGGGCGCGGCCGAGGTGGAGAGCCTGTTGCGCGCCGGCGTCAAAGTGTGTCTGGGCACGGATGGGTTCTCGCACACCATGTGGGAAGAGTGGAAGACCGCTTACCTGCTCCACAAGGTCTGGCACCGCGACCCGCGCCGCATGAACGGGGCGGATGTGGCGCGCATGGCCACCGATCACAACGCCCGCCTGGCAGGGAGCTTCTTCCCCGACGCGCCTCTGGGGGTTTTGGCGCCCGGCGCCCACGCGGATTTGATCTTCGTGGATTACCATCCACACACACCGCTGACCGTTGGCAACCTGCCCTGGCAGATTATTTTCGGCTTCCACGAGAGTATGGTGACCACGACCATCGTCGCTGGCCGGGTGTTGATGCGCGACCGTCAACTGCTCACCCTGGACGAAGCCGAAATCGCCGCCAAAGCACGTCAACTCGCCCCCCAGGTCTGGGAGCGCTATTACCAGCAGTTTTCGTGATCCAATTCTATTTCACCCTTCAGGAGCATTCGTGTCTGCAAACCCCCTCCCCACCATCGCCATCCTGGGCGGCACCGGCAAAGAAGGCCCCGGCCTGGCCTTGCGCTGGGCCAGCGCCGGCTACCCGATCATCATCGGCTCACGCCAGCAGGAAAAGGCCGAAGCCACCGCCGCCGAGTTGAACGCCAAATTGGGCATCGACACCATCCGCGGCATGGAAAACAGCCGCGCCGCGCGCCAGGCGGACCTGTGCGTGCTCACCGTCGTCCAGGCGGCGCACCAGAGCGCCCTGGAAGCCCTGAAGGAGGACCTGCAGGGCAAAATCCTGGTGGACGCCACGGCGCGGGTGGACTTCCGCGATCCGCGGCCGCCGGAGCCGCCCTCTGCCGGGCGCATCGCTCAGCAGATCCTGGGGCCGGGGGTGCGGGTGGTGGCGGCGTTTCAGAACGTCCCCGCCCATGCGCTGAAGAAAAACCTGGGCCAACCGCTGGATCTGGATGTGCTGGTCTGCGCCGACGATCCGCAGGCGGCCGAGGAAGTGATCCGCCTGGCCGAGGCCGGCGGGATGCGCGGCTTTTACGCCGGCAACTTGGACAACGCCATCGTCGTCGAAGGTCTGACCTCCATTCTCATCAGCTTGAACGCGCGCTATGGCGTCAAGACCGCCAGCATT
>JBBFMG010000334.1:0-1561 GCA_037478575.1 Burkholderiales bacterium
GCTGGCTCGAGGAAGACAGCAAGCTCGACGCGGAGGGCCTGCTCGCGCGCATCCTGGAAGCCGCCCATGCCCACTACCAGGCCAAGGTGGATGCGGTGGGCCGCGAGGCCATGCACCACTTCGAACGCGGCATCATGCTGCAGAGCCTGGATACCCACTGGCGCGAGCATCTGGCAGCCCTGGACCATCTGCGCCAGGGCATCCACCTGCGCTCCTACGCCCAGAAACAGCCCAAGCAGGAATACAAGCGCGAGGCGTTCGAGCTGTTTTCCCACATGCTGGACACCATCAAGCATGAGGTCACCCGCATCACCCTCTCGGTGCAAATCCGCAGCGCCGAGGAAGTGCAGGTGGTGGACAGCCACAGCGCACCCGCGAATGTCCAGTACCACCATGCCGACTACGACGAGGTGCTGGGGCAGGGCGCCCAGCCCGCGGCGCCTGCCCCGGCCCCCTTCGTGCGGGCCGGCGAAAAGATCGGCCGCAACGATCCCTGCCCCTGCGGCTCCGGCAAGAAATACAAGCACTGCCACGGCAGGCTGACCTGAAGCGCCGCGCGCCGGCCGGGACAGCCCCCCGCGCCAGCCGCTTGAGCGTACTGGCGCGGCTCAAGCTGCTCCCACATGGGCGGCGCCGGCGTGGGAGGCGCTTTGGCGGCGACCGGGGCGCTGAGGAATTTACCGCGGCTCAGACCCCTGCCACGGACTGCGGCGGGCCAAGGCTTTTTCCCAAGTTCCTCGCCTACGGCCATCCTGCCGCCGGTGCTCGTGCGCCCGTGCCGGCGCTTGAACTTTCGGAGGACCGCCCCTATCATTAGCACTCCTCGCGCCAGAGTGCTAACAATTCCGGCGCGCCGTGGCCATAAGCCGCCCCGCCGGCTCGGACCCCCGGGCGGCATGCCCGGGCCCAGGTTTGAGGCCGGCCGATCCGGATTCCCCGTTTCAACGCAAAACTTCAGGAGACCGAAGCATGAAAATCCGACCCCTGCATGACCGCGTGATCGTCAAGCGTGTGGAGGAGGAACGCAAGACCGCCTCCGGCATCGTCATTCCGGACACCGCCGCGGAGAAGCCGGACCAGGGTGAAGTCATCGCCGTGGGCCCCGGCAAGCGCGATGACTCCGGCAAGCTCATTCCCATGGATGTCAAGGTGGGCGACCGCGTCCTGTTCGGCAAATACGCGGGCCAGACCGTCAAGGTGGAGGGTGAGGAACTGCTCGTGATGCGCGAAGAAGACATCATGGGCGTGATCGAGAAGTAACCCCCTGTCCCACGCAAAGACGCGAGGTGCGGGGACCTGCCGGTTTGCCTTGCCACATCTGCGCCCTTGCGTTCCACGATTTTGAATTCAGGAGAATCAAATGGCTGCTAAAGACGTGAAATTCGGCGATGTCGCCCGCCACAAGATGGTCGCCGGCGTGAACATTCTGGCGGACGCGGTGAAGGTGACGCTGGGTCCCAAGGGCCGCAACGTGGTGCTGGAGCGTTCCTTCGGCGCGCCCACCATCACCAAGGACGGCGTGTCCGTGGCCAAGGAAATCGAGCTCAAGGACAAGTTCGAG
>JBBFMG010000335.1:0-1559 GCA_037478575.1 Burkholderiales bacterium
GTGTTCGTGAACGTGCTGCGCGATGCCTTTGCCCGGGATCGCGCCGACAGCGATCTGCTACTGCCGCGGGTGGGTCTGTCGCGACTTTTTCCGCAACCTGCCGCCGAATTTCTGCGCCAGCGCGGCAGCACCCTCCTGTGTGGCCAACGGGTCACGCGTCTCGAACCGGCACTTGCCGGCTGGCGCGTCTTCACCGCCCGGGATGCAGGGGAGTTCGGCCAGGTGGTCTGCGCCCTGCCCCCGCCACGGGCGGCGCAGCTCCTCGAGACGCTGCCCGCCCTGGGGGAAATGGTGACAGACCTGCGCCAGCTCGATCATGAGCCCATTTATACGGTCTACCTGCGCTACCGGGACCCGGTGCGACTGGAGGCGCCCATGGTGGGGCTGGGAGAGGGGCCGGGACAATGGGTGTTCGACCGGGGACCGCTCACGGACGCCTCCAGCCTGCTTGCAGTGGTGATCAGCGCGCGCGGCCCCCACGAGGCGCTGGATCACGCCCGGCTGGGCCAGGCCGTCGCGCACCAGCTTTGCCAGGTGCTGGGCATTTGCGTAGCACCCCGGGACGTCTGGGTAATCGCCGAAAAACGCGCCACCTTCGCCTGCACGCCCAATCTCGCCCGGCCCGGCCCGCGCACGCCGCTTCCCGGTCTGTTCCTCGCAGGCGACTGGGTGGCAGGCGCCACGCGCGAGGCGGACTATCCCGCCACCATCGAGGCCGCCGTGCGAAGTGGAGTACAATGCGCGCGCCACATTCTGGAGTGCCGATGAATTCCTACCAAGCCCCGCCCGACCTGCTCAAGGACCGGGTCATTCTCGTCACCGGTGCAGGCCAGGGCATCGGCCAGGTGGCGGCGCGCACCTTCGCCGCCCATGGTGCCACGGTGATTCTTCTCGGTCGCAACGAGCAGCGCCTCAACACCACCTACGATCTCATCGCCGATGCCGGCCATCCGGAACCGGTGCTGTTCACCCTCGATCTGGAACAGGCCGGTGACCGGGAGTTTGAACAGATGGCCGATGCCATCGAGGGTCAGCTGGGGCGGCTGGATGGCATCCTGCACAACGCCTCCCGCCTGGATGCTCTCGCCCCCCTGGAACTGGAAACCCTGGAACAATGGCTGGGCATCCTGCGCGTGAACCTGGTGGCGCCCTTCGCCCTCACACGCGCCTGTCTGCCCCTGCTCAAGGCCGCGCCCGATGCCTCGGTGGTGATGACCTCGGAAACTCATGGCCGCAAACCCAGCGCCTACTGGGGCGCCTTCGGCGTGTCGAAATGGGCGCTGGAAGCCCTGGTCAAGACCTGGGCGCAGGAGCTGGAAATCACGCCCCAGGTGCGGATCAATGCCCTGGTGCCGGGCCCGGTGCAGTCGCCCCAGCGGCGCAAAACCCATCCCGCGGAGGTGCCGGCCACGCTGCCGACGCCGGAGGCGATCATGCCGGCCTATCTGTATCTCATGGGTCCGGACAGTCGCGGAGTGAGCGGCCAGATCCTCGACGCCCAGGGCGTCACTTGAGAAAAAACTGCAGCTTCTCGCCGTCGATCTCGACCTGATCGAGGT
>JBBFMG010000336.1:0-1455 GCA_037478575.1 Burkholderiales bacterium
GTGCGGGCCGGAATGAACAGTCCGCTGGCCGTGCGCACGCCTTCCGCGCTCACTTCCACCACGCGTTCGCCGGTGAACACGTGGATCTTGAGCTCGCGCAGTTCCCTGTCGGCAGCGGCGGACAGCCGCTCGGGCAGGCCGGGCAGGATGCGGTGCGCCGCCTCGATGATGACGATGCGCACGTTTTTCTCGGGCTCGATCTTGTCCAGCCCGTAGGCATACAGCTCGCGCGTGGTTTCGTGGAGTTCCGCCGCGAGTTCCACGCCGGTGGCGCCCCCGCCGATGATGGCCACGGTGAGCTGTCCCGGTTCGATGGGGCCGGGCTGGGTGTGCGCCCGCAGGCAGGTGTTGATGAGGTGCTGGTGGAAGCGCGCCGCCTGTTCGGTGGTGTCGAGCATGCGGCAATGTTCCCGCGCGCCGGGGGTGCCAAAAGTGTGGGTGACGCTGCCCACCGCGATGACCAGGGTGTCGTAGCGGAAGCTGCGGCGGGGCACGATCTCGTTGCCGTCCTCGTCGTAGGTGGGCGCCACATGGACCAGGCGCCTGGCGCGGTCCAGTCCCTCCATGCGCCCCAGCCGGAAACGGAAGTGGTGCCACTTGGCCTGGGCCAGATACTCCAGCTCGTCGTCGTGGGAGTTCAGGCTGCCGGCCGCCACTTCGTGCAGCAGCGGCTTCCACAGATGGGTGCGTGCCGGGTCGATGAGGGTGATGGCGGCCTTGCCGCGCCGGCCCAGCGTGTCGCCCAGGCGGGTGGCAAGCTCCAGCCCGCCAGCGCCGCCGCCAACGATGACGATCTGGTGCAGATCGCGGGAGGAGGTCTCGGCGGCGTCGGTCATGGCAGGCCTGCTGGAAAAGCGCGCCATTCTACCGCAGTTGGCCTTCCACGCCGCGCGACCACCGCGCGTTCGCAATCACGACCATCGGCAACGGCGCAAGGGGGCGGTGCCAACCATCTCCCGCGGGTGCCATGACGCGCGTTCAGCGCTCCCGCGGCTCGGGCCTGCGGGAGCGGCGGCCCTCCTCGTCGCCGCCGCGGCCGCCCCAAGGCCGGTTCGCCGCCTCACCGGGCAGGGAGCGCTCCACGCGTTCGCGACGCTCGATCCGCTCTTCCCGTTCCATGCGCGGGGGACGCAGCCCCGGGTCGCTTCGTTCACGGCGCTCCCAGCGGCCTGTCCCCTCCTCGGCCGGCCGGGGCCGCGGCGGCTCTTCGCGCACGCGCGGCACTTCCCGGGGACGCTCGCTCCCGGGCTCCGCGGGCACCACCCGGGGCCGGTAGCCGTCCCGTTCCGGCCGTCGCGCGTCGTCCCCCTCGCCGCGCCCGCGGGATTCGCGGATGTCCCCGTAGGCAGGCGGCAGGCCGGGGCGGGGCCGTTCCGGGCCCGCCTCGCGTCCCTCGGGCGGCCGGGGAAACTCGCCGGCGGGCCGGCGCGGGGGCGCCATATGCCGCGGCTCGGC
>JBBFMG010000337.1:0-1425 GCA_037478575.1 Burkholderiales bacterium
GTGGTCGAATTCCACGTTGTTGATGATCAGCGTGCGTGGCCGGTAGTGCACGAACTTGGAACGCTTGTCGAAGAAGGCGGTATCGTATTCGTCGGCTTCCACCACGAAGAAGGGCGAATCCGTGAGGCGCGCCGAGACGCCAAAGTTTTCCGGCACGCCGCCCACCAGGAAGCCGGGATCGAGACGGCCGTATTCCAGCATCCACGCCAGCATGGAAGTGGTGGTGGTCTTGCCGTGGGTGCCGGCCACCGCGAGCACCCATTTGCCCCGCAGAATGTTCTCCAGCAGCCACTGGGGTCCCGAGACATAGGGCAGGCCGCGGTCGAGGATGGCCTCCATGAGGGGATTGCCCCGCGTGACCACGTTGCCGATCACGAACAGATCGGGATTCAGCGCGATCTGGTCCGGCCCGTAGCCTTCGATGAGGCGGATGCCCTGGGCTTCGAGCTGGGTACTCATGGGCGGATAGACGTTGGCGTCGCAGCCGGTGACGGTATGCCCTGCCTGGCGGGCGAGTACCGCGATGCCGCCCATGAAGGTGCCGCAGATGCCGAGGATGTGGATGTGCATGAATGTCCTGGATGGATAATTGCGGGCCCGACAAGGTTTAGCCTGCGAAGGACCCCGGACGCAGCCGGCCTTTCCCTGCAAAGCTTGGCCAAGGCGATGCGTAGCTCCCGCGCTGACAGGCTTTCGGGAATGGCGCACTATAGCGAATTTCCGGCCGAACATGAAAATCCCCACCAACCTCATCACCGGCTTTCTCGGCGTGGGCAAGACCACCGCCATTCTGGATCTGCTCGCGCGCAGGCAGGGCCCGGGGCGCTGGGCCGTGCTGGTGAACGAATTCGGCCAGGTGGGCCTGGACGGCGCGCGCTTCGAGGCCGAGGGTGTGGTGGTGCGGGAAGTGGCCGGCGGCTGCATCTGCTGTGCCGCCCAGCTGCCCATGAGGGTGGCCCTTACGCGGCTTTTGCGTGAGCTGCGCCCGGCGCGGCTCATCATCGAGCCCACCGGCGTGGGCCATCCCGCAGGCATCATCGATGCCCTGCGGGATGTGTGGCTGGCGCCCCACATCGAGTTGCGCAGCGTCATCACCCTGGTGGATCCACACCAGTTTGCCGATGCGCGCTTCCAGGCACTTGAGACCTATCGCGACCAGCTGGCCCTGGCGGACGTGCTGGTGGCCAACCGCTGCGATCTCGCCACCCCCGGGGAAGTGGAGGCCTTCCTCGCCGCGGCCCGGGCCTGCTATCCACCCAAGCTGCACGTGGCCCTGACCGAGCAGGGCCGCCTCGATCCCGCTTGGCTCGATCTCGGTCACGATGACATGCGGCCGACGCCCGTGTCAGGCCACGCCGAGGCCGGCCGCTTCGTCTCGCGCGGCTGGCGCTTCGGGCCGGAGGTGGTGTTCGAGCGGGAGGCGGT
>JBBFMG010000338.1:0-1353 GCA_037478575.1 Burkholderiales bacterium
GCGAAGTGGAAAACATCCTGCCGCGCCAGCCCAGTGCCGACGGCGCCGGCCGCGACGGCGACGTGATCCGCTACGGGACCTGAACGGGGAAGGCGTCATGGCGAGTGATCCGCGGCTACTCGGCTACCTGCACCGGGCGCTGGCGCACGAAATGGCGGCGGTGCAGCAGTACATGGCCCAGTCCCGGCTGTGCGACCAGTGGCAGCTGGCGGACTACTGTGCCCATTTTCGCCAGGACGTCACGGAGGAGATCGGCCATGTGCAGACGCTGATCGATGCGCTGGTGAAGCTGGGGGTGGCGCCACGGGCGACGCAACTGCCTCCGGTCCGTCTCGGACGCAGCCTGCACGAGCTGATCCAGATCGACCGTATCCTGGAGATCGAGGCGATTCGCCTCTACGAGGAAGCGGCCGCCTACTGTAGGCGGGTGCGGGACTTCCAGCACGAGGCCCTGTTCCAGGACATCCTGCGTGACGAAGTGCAGCACCTTGAGGAACTCGCCCGGATGGAAGCCGCCCTGCCGGACGAAAAGGAGAGGCGTTATGCCTGAGGACGACGGCCTGCCCGACTGGCAACGACAGGATTTGCCGCCGGCGCTCACGCGTCGCTTCGAATTCGCGAGCTATGGGGAAACGCGACGTTTTCTCGATGCCGTGGCGAAGCTGGCGGAGGAGGCGGGGCACTATCCCAATCTCAGTTTTGGCAAGACCTATGTGAGCGTCACCCTGGACGCGGACGGCCGCAAGCTTACGCCGGAGATTTTCGCGCTCGCCGCGCGCATCGACACCCTGGTGAGGGACTGAAGCGCTTGGCCGCCCTGTGCATTGCCGTCGCGAACCAGAAGGGTGGCACCGGCAAGACCACGCTGGCCCTGAACCTCGCCGCGGGGCTCGCCCGCCGGGGCGCGACCCTGCTGCTCGACGCCGATCCGCAGGCCACGGCCAGCCAATGGGCGCGCCTCGGGGGGGCGGACCTGCCGCCGGTAGAGCCCCTGACCGGGCCGTCCCTGGCGTCGCGCATCATTGCCGCGGCGCGGGCGCATGCCCATGTGGTGGTGGACTGTCCCCCCCACCTGGAGCTGGCGGTGCTGGGCGAGGTGCTGGCCAACGTGGACCGCGTGCTGGTGCCGGTGCAACCGTCACCACCGGATCTGTGGGCCAGCGTGGCGATGATGGAATGGGTGGCAGCGGCGCGCGCGCGGCGACCGGGCCTCAGGGCGTGGGTGGTGGTGAACCAGCTGGATGGGCGCAGCGCCCTGTCCCGCTCCGTCCATGCCGCCCTGCAGGAGCTCGGGCTGCCGGCGCTGGGACAGGGGCTGGCGCGCCGCGCCGCCTGGCGCACCGCGGCCCTGGA
>JBBFMG010000339.1:0-1169 GCA_037478575.1 Burkholderiales bacterium
CAGCTGGAGGCCGGCTACCAGCCCCTGCTGCGCGCCCAGCGGGATCTCGCGGCGGTGTTCATTGTGGAGGCGGGCGGGCCGGTGCGCAGTCTGGCCGATCTGCGCGGCAGGCAGGTGGCCACGCCGGATGGTCTGGCCATCGTCACCCAGCTGGCGGTGAACCTTTTGCGGGAGCATGGGCTCTCCCCCGGCCGCGACGTGGTGCTCAGGGAAATGCCCAGCCACAATGCCGCAGCCTTGGCGGTGCGCCAGGGCGCCGTGGCTGCCGCCGCCATTTCCTACACCGCTTTCCTGCAGCTGCCGCCGGACCAGCGCGCGGGGCTCACGATGCTCACCCGCAGCGAGGCCGTGCCCCACGTGATGATCCTGGCCCGACGGGATATGGGGGCAGGGGAAACCGAGCGCTTCGCGCGGCTGATTCGGGAATTCGTCGAACAGACGCCCGAGGGGCGGGAGTTCATCGACCGGCTGGGCTACCTCGGCCTGCGGCCGCCCAGCGACGCCGAGCTCAAGAGCCTCGATGCTTA
The DNA here is from genome assembly GCA_037478575.1 of Burkholderiales bacterium. Lineage (GTDB taxonomy): Bacteria > Pseudomonadota > Gammaproteobacteria > Burkholderiales > Thiobacteraceae > Thiobacter. The sequence goes on from JBBFMG010000339.1 coordinate 528, forward strand.
TCTGCCGGCGCTGCGCGCCGCCCTGAGCGCGCCGCGCTGAGTCCCGTGCGTCTGCCCCGCTTTTACTGTCCCGGCCCGCTCGCTGCCGGCGCGCGCCTGGCCCTGCCGCCAGACGCCGCCCACCATGCGTTGCGTGTCCTGCGCATGAAGCAAGGTGAGGCCCTGCTGGTGTTCGACGGCCAGGGCCGGGAATTCCGTGCCCAAATCCACAGCATCCAGCGCGCCGAAGTGATGGTCACGGTGGAGGACGCCACGGGCAGTGACCGGGAGCCGCCCCTGCCGGTGATCCTCGCCCAGGGCATTTCCAGCGGCGAGCGCATGGACTATACCCTGCAGAAGGCAGTGGAGCTGGGCGTGACCGAAATCTGGCCCATCGCGGCGGAGCGCAGCGTGGTGCGGCTCATGGGGGAGCGCGCGGAGAAGCGGCTGCTGCACTGGCGGCGGGTGGTGATCGCCGCCTGCGAACAGAGCGGGCGCAGCCGCCTGCCCCGGCTCTTGCCCGTCCAGCCACTGGCGGACTGGCTGGACGGGTTTTCCGGCCACGGGGTCGTGCTCGACCCGCGGGCCGAGCAGAACCTCTCCGCCTGCCCCCGACCGGCAGGCGCCAGCAGCGCGCTGGTGGGGCCGGAGGGCGGCTTGACC
>JBBFMG010000340.1:0-707 GCA_037478575.1 Burkholderiales bacterium
GGGTGCGGGGAATACGTTGGCCGCCGCCCGCGTGATGCGCACACGGAGGGTTCATCCCCGCGGGTGCGGGGAATACATCTACGCCCACACCGGCGGGGTGATGCGGGACGGTTCATCCCCGCGGGTGCGGGGAATACTTCGCATTCATCCCATGCCTAAAGGCGGTGGGCGGTTCATCCCCGCGGGTGCGGGGAATACAAGGGCGGGAGCAGCGACTACGTATACCTCGGCGGTTCATCCCCGCGGGTGCGGGGAATACGATGAAGTCATCGCCCATCTTCGAGACGCGTTCGGTTCATCCCCGCGGGTGCGGGGAATACGAGGAGGTCTAAGGGGAGCAGACCGTTCATGGCGGTTCATCCCCGCGGGTGCGGGGAATACGGCGGAGACTCGCCCTCCCCGACGGGGAAGAACGGTTCATCCCCGCGGGTGCGGGGAATACGGTGGTGATGATGTCGGAAGGGTCGTAGCCCTCGGTTCATCCCCGCGGGTGCGGGGAATACGCCGCCCCAGGCTAAAGCTTTTGACGCCCTGGGCGGTTCATCCCCGCGGGTGCGGGGAATACGTGATCTTGGGAATGCCCATCAGGGCCTTGTACGGTTCATCCCCGCGGGTGCGGGGAATACGCGCCCACCACCTGATTCGCCACCCCGTAGAGCGGTTCATCCCCGCGGGTGCGGGGAATACAGCGGGGCTCAGCAGGACAT
>JBBFMG010000340.1:717-947 GCA_037478575.1 Burkholderiales bacterium
GTGGGCGGTTCATCCCCGCGGGTGCGGGGAATACTGCAATATATCGCGAGGGTGCGCGCTTGTCCGCGGTTCATCCCCGCGGGTGCGGGGAATACACGTGGGGGTCTTGGCGGCCGGTGAGCTCGCCGGTTCATCCCCGCGGGTGCGGGGAATACGCACCGCGTTGCCGATAAGGGTGTACTGGTGGGTGGTTCATCCCCGCGGGTGCGGGGAATACCTGGGCAAGTTCT
>JBBFMG010000341.1:0-903 GCA_037478575.1 Burkholderiales bacterium
GGAATACGATTGGCTCACGCGCTGAAACGGCGGGGGCTACGGTTCATCCCCGCGGGTGCGGGGAATACTACCTCCCAGGCCGCCTCATACCCCAGGCCTACGGTTCATCCCCGCGGGTGCGGGGAATACGGCACCAAGATTGCCATCCGGGTCATTCGCAGCGGTTCATCCCCGCGGGTGCGGGGAATACTCCGTCGGGAAGACCCGGAAGAGTATTACCGTCGGTTCATCCCCGCGGGTGCGGGGAATACCGTAATATTTCGCATTATCGCTATGGGCGTTACGGTTCATCCCCGCGGGTGCGGGGAATACTAGCGACCGAGACCGAACTTCACAGCCGCCCGCGGTTCATCCCCGCGGGTGCGGGGAATACGGGCTGACCTGGAAGCAGCTTTAGCTCTCCTCCGGTTCATCCCCGCGGGTGCGGGGAATACGCAGCTCTTCCTTCCCCCCTGGCGGAAGGATGCCGGTTCATCCCCGCGGGTGCGGGGAATACACTCCGCTCAAACTCGCAAACTGGAGCGGCCGCGGTTCATCCCCGCGGGTGCGGGGAATACATCACCTCAGGGGTCGGGGGCAGGTCGCGGAGCGGTTCATCCCCGCGGGTGCGGGGAATACGTATCTAGCCAGCACCAGAGACCGTAGGTGCGCGGTTCATCCCCGCGGGTGCGGGGAATACATTGAGCCAGAAACGGTATTATTAGAGCAAATCGGTTCATCCCCGCGGGTGCGGGGAATACGCCAGGGGGCTCCCCACCGGAAACCGCACCAACGGTTCATCCCCGCGGGTGCGGGGAATACGGCCGCAAACATGAGCGATTCCGGCGTAAACACGGTTCATCCCCGCGGGTGCGGGGAATACCGGTATTGTAGGCGACAACATTGTTTTGGTTGCGGTTCATC
>JBBFMG010000342.1:0-844 GCA_037478575.1 Burkholderiales bacterium
GTGCGGGGAATACCGGTATTGTAGGCGACAACATTGTTTTGGTTGCGGTTCATCCCCGCGGGTGCGGGGAATACCCGCCGGGGCTCGGGTAGGAAGCCAACTTTGGCGGTTCATCCCCGCGGGTGCGGGGAATACGCTTGTTGTGCTCCTGCAGCATCGGCTCGAGGGCGGTTCATCCCCGCGGGTGCGGGGAATACTGTTCGTTGGAGGACTACACTCCCGCCCTCTACGGTTCATCCCCGCGGGTGCGGGGAATACGGCCGGCGACCCCAACCAGGCGATTTATCACTTCGGTTCATCCCCGCGGGTGCGGGGAATACAACGAAAGGGGTTTGATGTAATCCCGCCACATCGGTTCATCCCCGCGGGTGCGGGGAATACTTGAGCTGGCCAACGCTCCAGGTAATAGGTACGGTTCATCCCCGCGGGTGCGGGGAATACGTCCTTAGCCCAACGGCTCTTGTCCAGGTCAGCCGGTTCATCCCCGCGGGTGCGGGGAATACGGAAACCGCTAGACTAATACCAGAGAAGCCAACGGTTCATCCCCGCGGGTGCGGGGAATACTCAAAGGCACGCGGGTTGGGGCGGCCTGCCAGCGGTTCATCCCCGCGGGTGCGGGGAATACCAACTGCAACGCGTCGGCAGTATTTAGACCCGCGGTTCATCCCCGCGGGTGCGGGGAATACGAAGGCGAGGGGCTGAAGCGCAAGCTCCGCGACGGTTCATCCCCGCGGGTGCGGGGAATACGGCCACCCGCTGAGCGGCTACGATTGCGTTGAGCGGTTCATCCCCGCGGGTGCGGGGAATACAGTCCTCGATGCCCCGCTCTCGGTCGGGGCGCGGT
>JBBFMG010000343.1:0-841 GCA_037478575.1 Burkholderiales bacterium
CGCGGGGATGAACCGAACGCGCGGTCTTCCTCGTACTGCGCAGCTCCGTATTCCCCGCACCCGCGGGGATGAACCGAATTTAAGCTTGCTGAGGAAGAGGAATTCATGTATTCCCCGCACCCGCGGGGATGAACCGGTAGATGATGCGAATCCTAGCGGTTAGCCTACGTATTCCCCGCACCCGCGGGGATGAACCGGCCGCGGCCATCGCGCGCTCCGGGCTGTTCGGCGTATTCCCCGCACCCGCGGGGATGAACCGCTCGGCCAGGCGTGCAGTGCCGGAGAAATCGCCGTATTCCCCGCACCCGCGGGGATGAACCGTCCTCGAACCAATGCTGCAGGAGCACAACAAAGTATTCCCCGCACCCGCGGGGATGAACCGGCCAGCTCGTTTGGCATCCGCCAGCGTCCATGCGTATTCCCCGCACCCGCGGGGATGAACCGTCGTCAAGCCAGATTTGAGCGCCTAGATGCCGCGTATTCCCCGCACCCGCGGGGATGAACCGCTCAAAACCCTCCTTGCTGGGGCCCCGGCGATCGTATTCCCCGCACCCGCGGGGATGAACCGGTAGGAGCTAAAGCTGCCCGTCGCGCGCTTGGGTATTCCCCGCACCCGCGGGGATGAACCGCCCAGATTGAAGCAATACGACAGCGGAATCCGCGTATTCCCCGCACCCGCGGGGATGAACCGAGAATCAAAGAATATCAGGAGCAACGGCAGGCGTATTCCCCGCACCCGCGGGGATGAACCATACAATGCACGCCGCTACTGCCTAATGGGCTGGTATTCCCCGCACCCGCGGGGATGAACGGAAATGAAGCCTTTGTTGGTTACGTACCT
>JBBFMG010000344.1:0-759 GCA_037478575.1 Burkholderiales bacterium
CGTGCTTCACGGCGATAACGGCAGCACGCTCAAGGCTACCACGGTGCTTGCCATGCTGCACTGGCTGGGTGTCAAACCCTCTTACTCGCGTCCGCGCGTCTCCGACGACAACGCCTTCGTCGAATCGCTCTTCAAAACGGCGAAGTACCGCCCCGAATTCCCGGCGCGCGGCTTCGCCAGCCTGGACGAAGCCCGCCAGTGGGGACAGCACTTCGTGCACTGGTACAACGTCGAGCACCGCCACAGCGGCCTGCGCTACGTCACCCCCGCCCAACGGCATGCCGGGGAAGACCATGCGATCCTGGCGGCACGGCACCAGACCTATCTTCAAGCCCGCGAACGTCACCCGGCGCGCTGGTCCGGGCAGACACGGGACTGGACACCGATCGGGGCCGTCACGCTCAACCCGGAACGGGACAGCGTCGTTCGGGACTCTACCCAAGCTGAAATAGAAGGCAGGTGATTGCATGAATCAGGCGACAACTATCTTGACTTGTTCCGACGGCGCCATGGCTTACCCATCACAAGTCTGTTGCACTAGGGGGCATATCGGCCGCCTTGGCAAGGACCGCGAGCGCCTCATCCTTGCTCGTTCGTGCTGCGAGCGATCGCAGCCGTGCCATATAAAGCATCTGCTCCCGAATCAACAAACCATCGTGGATGAGCTCGGCGTAAAGGCGGTTCTCCGAGACCCCCAGCTCCTTGGCCAGGCGCTTACCGCGGGCCCGCTCCTCCTCAGGAATCCGCAACGGGAAAGCG
>JBBFMG010000345.1:0-745 GCA_037478575.1 Burkholderiales bacterium
GTGGGGCTGGTGGTGGGGGAGAAGGCCCTGGGCGCTCGAGTTCTGCCCATCGAGCCCTCGGCCTTTGCGGCCATCGTTCTGGCCCTGTTCTCCACCACGCTGGGCACGCTGTACCAGAAGCGCTTTGCCGTACAGATGCCCCTTATCGGCGGGACGGTGGTGCAGTACCTGGCGGCGGCGGTGGGGTTGTTTGTTTTAGCCCTGCTCTTTGGCGAGACCATGCAGATCCAGTGGACGCCGCAGTTCATCCTGGCCATGGCCTGGCTGGTTCTGGTGCTCTCGGTGGGGGCCATTCTGCTCCTGATGTACCTGATCCGGCACAACTCGGCCAGCCGCGTGGCCAGCCTGTTTTACCTGGTGCCCCCGGCCACCGCGCTGGAAGCCTATTTTCTGTTTGGCGAGCGGCTCGGGGGGCTGGCCCTGCTGGGGATGGGCCTGGCCGCGCTGGGGGTGGCCCTGGTGGTGCGGCGCTGAAGCGTTCAGGTCGTGGCAACGCTTGCCTTGCTTCTGGAGGCGATCTCCTTCCGCACCACCGGCGCTACCTCGGTGCCTAGAAGCTCGATAGCCCGCAGAACCTTGCGGTGCGGGAGGGTGCCCACGGTGAGCTGGAGCAAGAAGCGCTGGTGACCGAAAATTTCGTGCTGGAACAGGATTTTCTCGATGATCTGCTCGGGGTGGCCCACAAAGTTGGCCCCGCGCAGGCCGGTGGAGCCTTCGTACTGGGCGCGGCTCTGGGGGGGCCAGC
>JBBFMG010000346.1:0-710 GCA_037478575.1 Burkholderiales bacterium
GGTGCGGGGAATACGGAGCACCTACTGCACTTCCATCAGACATTAACGGTTCATCCCCGCGGGTGCGGGGAATACTCAGCAAAAAGGCCGTCGGGTTGTTGTTCAGGCGGTTCATCCCCGCGGGTGCGGGGAATACGTGGCGCTGGGGGCTGCCTACAATCGCGTAGCGGTTCATCCCCGCGGGTGCGGGGAATACGCGACAGCGGTGCGCACGCTACCGCCCAGTCCGGTTCATCCCCGCGGGTGCGGGGAATACGTTGACCAAATCACCGCTCATCGTGTCTCCCGCCGGTTCATCCCCGCGGGTGCGGGGAATACCATGCCATAAGGAGTAAATATGACAAATGCTGCGGTTCATCCCCGCGGGTGCGGGGAATACTACGCTGTTCCCAACACCGGACTCACGCTGACCGGTTCATCCCCGCGGGTGCGGGGAATACGGAGGGGGTCAACCTCACGCGCCGCCCGCTGGCGGTTCATCCCCGCGGGTGCGGGGAATACCTGATGGTGCTAGAGTAAAGCAAACCGCCCTGCGGTTCATCCCCGCGGGTGCGGGGAATACTGGCACGCCTTTAGCTATTTCCGCCTCGATTTCGGTTCATCCCCGCGGGTGCGGGGAATACTTCGGTACTGGAGCAGCTATAGAGAGCGCTACCGGTTCATCCCCGCGGGTGCGGGGAATACTCCTCCAGGCGGAGGACGCGGAGGCC
>JBBFMG010000347.1:0-670 GCA_037478575.1 Burkholderiales bacterium
CTTGAGCCGGTTCAGGACGCGGGTACGGGCCTCGAGGTCGTGTTTTTTGACAGTACGCATGGCGTATCCCCAGGGGGTATCGTACCCCAAGGTGCCCGCTCCTTCCAACAGCGGAGCTCGAGCCGCGCTATTCCAACTGCCGCAAAAGCTCTTCAAGCTGGGCCCGGTTCACCGGCCCCAGGTGGCGGGCCAGCACCTTTCCATCGGCGCCAATCAGCAAGGTGGTGGGCAGCCCGCTTACCTGGAAGGCCCGCTGCAAGCCGGCGCTGTCCAGGAAAACCCGCGCCGAAAGCCCGGTCTGGGCCAGAAAGCCCTGGATGGCTCCCACGTCTTCGCCGGCGTTGAGCAGCACGATGGGGTAGCCCTTCTGCTGGTACTCCACCAAAAGGGGCATCTCGGCCCGGCAGGGTGGGCACCAGGTGGCCCAGAAGTTGAGCAGCATGGGTTTGGGGAGGTCGGCAAAGCGCACTTCCAGGGGCCGGGTCTGGCCGGGCTCGAGGTACTGCAGCACGCGGCTGGCCTCCGCGGGCAGGGTGGGGATCTGGGCAGGCCGGGTCAGGCTAAACTGCACCCCCAGGGGCAACAAGGCCAGCGCCAGGGCCGCGCCGCCCGGTAGCAAAAGCCGTGGGCTTTCTTGGCGCAAGAGCCAGACCGCGGCCAAAGCCCCCAC
>JBBFMG010000348.1:0-648 GCA_037478575.1 Burkholderiales bacterium
CACGCCAAAGCCATCAACTTCGGGCTGATTTACGGGATGAGCGCCTTCGGGTTGAGCCGCTCCGCCGACCTGACGCTGGCAGAAGCCGAAAACTTCGTCAAGGCATACTTCGATCAGTTCCCCGGCGTCAAACGCTACCTGGACGACCTGCGCCGCCGCGCCGCCCGTGAGGGCTACGTGGAAACCCTGCTGGGGCGCCGCCGCTACTTCCCCAACCTGAAGAACCCCGCCAGCCCGGCACTCAAAGCCCGCGAGGAACGCGAAGCCATCAACGCCCCCATTCAGGGCACAGCCGCAGACATCATCAAACTAGCCATGATTCGCCTGCCCGATGCCCTGCGCGCGGCGGGCAGTCGCGCGCGCCTGCTGTTGCAGGTGCACGACGAACTGGTGCTGGAAGTCCCCCGCGAGGAACTGCCGGAGACGGCGAAACTCGTCCAGCGCGTCATGGAAACAGCCTTCCCGCTCCAGATTCCCCTCACCACCGAAGCCCGCTGGGGAATCAACTGGGGAGAGATGACGCCCCTCTCATGAGGCACATTTCAGTTTCCCAACAGTTTGGCAAATACGGGTTGGGTTGCAAAATTTCATGTTATTCTTAAGGATATGGCAGGGAATCAGGCAGTTTTCCAACAGGCAATGAATCAG
>JBBFMG010000349.1:0-632 GCA_037478575.1 Burkholderiales bacterium
CGCCACAGTGAGGAAAGCATAATGCCACCAGTCGGTTCATCCCCGCGGGTGCGGGGAATACCCCAGCTAGCCACCGTGCAGGAGGGCAGCGAAGCGGTTCATCCCCGCGGGTGCGGGGAATACCTGTGCCTCCATCAGCGCAGGCCGCCGAACAACGGTTCATCCCCGCGGGTGCGGGGAATACGAGGTGGACGGGGTGCGCGGCAAGATCAAGGGCGGTTCATCCCCGCGGGTGCGGGGAATACCTCGTCAGAGCCGGGCTTGAGCGCGTCCCGCTCCGGTTCATCCCCGCGGGTGCGGGGAATACGCCGATTATCCCGGCAAGCTCTTCCCTGATGGCCGGTTCATCCCCGCGGGTGCGGGGAATACGGCTTCCACTCCACCCAGCGCGGCACCCCGCGCGGTTCATCCCCGCGGGTGCGGGGAATACTCCCAGATAGCCGCTCCCGCGTCTACTAGCGGCGGTTCATCCCCGCGGGTGCGGGGAATACTATGTTGTCCTCCAGGAAGGAGAGGGTGATGTCGGTTCATCCCCGCGGGTGCGGGGAATACGCCAGGTACGGTTGCCGAGGCGCGCCACGGCCGGTTCATCCCCGCGGGTGCGGGGAATACGGACGCCGTGGACAAGGGCC
>JBBFMG010000350.1:0-617 GCA_037478575.1 Burkholderiales bacterium
CTTCGTTTTGCACTTCCCCGCGCAAGCGGGTTCCGCCGCGAACCACGATCGAGTCCATGCACTCACCATCGTGCCGCGACCACGCGCGGCCAACCAGCGAGGTCGTTTTGCACGAACAGGTGCTGCGCGCGAGCTTGGCGCGCCAGCTCCTGTACGGCATCGCTTTGCGAGCTTCCCATCTCCAACACCAGCCAGCCGCCCCGACGCAGCACTCGCGGAGCGGCGGCGACAATCCTGCGAATCACGGCAAGGCCATCCGGCCCTCCATCCAGCGCCACGCGCGGCTCGTAGGCAAGCTCCGGATCGGCGTGCGCCCAGTCGGTTTCCGACAAATAAGGAGGGTTGGAAATCACGAGGTCGAACGACTGGGGGAGAAACGCACTCAGGCCGTCGGCCATCATGAAGTGCACGCGCTCCGCAACTCCGAGCCGCCGGGCGTTCTCCCGGGCCACGGCCAAGGCCTCCGCGGAGACGTCGGTGGCAACCACCTCTGCTGCCGGCCATTCGGCAGCAAGCGTGGCGGCGAGGCAACCGCTGCCCGTGCCCACGTCGCAAGCGCGGATCGTGGCACCCCGAGCAGCTTCGGGAAAGCACGCAAGTGCGACTTCCACCAAGTG
>JBBFMG010000351.1:0-585 GCA_037478575.1 Burkholderiales bacterium
CTTGTCGCTGAGGTCCGTGGCGGTCTGCGCAGCCTTGATGGTGTTGGCCACCTGCCGGGTCTGGGTAAGGGTGGCATTGTTCAGGGCGTGGCCGGCCCATTGGGTGAGCCCGGCAGTGGCCGCCGAGGCAAGGCCGCTTTTGAGCACGCTGTCCAGGCTGAAGTTGCCGGTGAGCGCGCCGGTGACCGCCGTGCTGGCCATGCTGCCGAGGGAGGCCGAGGCGAGGGCGTAACCGGCGCTGCCTTCGGTGAAGCCCAGGGCGCCGGCCGCCGCGCCACCGGTGTAGTAGGCCACGGCAAGGCTCACCGCCATCACCGCCACCTGTTCGAGCCCGCTGCGCTTCTTGAGGGACACCCACTCGGACCGGATGTGGTCCCGGTTGGCACGGTAGGTGTAGGCTTCCCCCAGCCGCTGCGCCAGCTCCGGGGCGATCTCCCGTCCACCGGCCCAGAATTCGCCCGAGACGCTGTCGAGGCGCCGCACGTTCAGTTGCAGCCGGGCCGCGCTGATGAAGCCGCCCGGCTGCACGGTGTCGCCGGTGAGCCGCCAGTAGCCGTCCGGTCCATACTGGCGGATCTCGCCAAT
>JBBFMG010000352.1:0-585 GCA_037478575.1 Burkholderiales bacterium
CCCCGCGGGTGCGGGGAATACCAGAACCCAGTCTCAAAGTAGTTGCCATCGAACGGTTCATCCCCGCGGGTGCGGGGAATACGGCACGGTGAAGGTGCCAATCTTCAGGCGTTGCGGTTCATCCCCGCGGGTGCGGGGAATACTTGACACTCTCACGGCTAAAGCGCGTGGGATTCGGTTCATCCCCGCGGGTGCGGGGAATACCCCTGGTGGCCGGGGCCGCGCTCGATTTGAGCGGTTCATCCCCGCGGGTGCGGGGAATACGCCGAGTCACCGTGTTGTGACCCGGAAATCGCGGTTCATCCCCGCGGGTGCGGGGAATACGAGTGCCAGTCGGTTACCGGGAAGCGCAGCCCGGTTCATCCCCGCGGGTGCGGGGAATACGTCCACCACGAACCAGCCGTCCCGGCCAATCAACGGTTCATCCCCGCGGGTGCGGGGAATACGCCCCCGGCGTTACCCTACGGCCTGGGCGACCGCGGTTCATCCCCGCGGGTGCGGGGAATACGGCGGGTTGTAGAAGCCCTCTCCATCGGCCCCCGGTTCATCCCCGCGGGTGCGGGGAATACGTAGGGGCAGGAGCCC
>JBBFMG010000353.1:0-582 GCA_037478575.1 Burkholderiales bacterium
GCCGGATGAGCTGCTCCGCAGGTGTGGAGAATACGAGAGCGCCCTGCGGAAAGGCTCCGAGCCGCCCGGTTCATCCCCGCGGGTGCGGGGAATACTCTGCCCGAAGTAGGCGAAGCGCCGGGAGGGGCGGTTCATCCCCGCGGGTGCGGGGAATACGTTGAGACATGGCTTTTTCGGTCAACAAATAGCGGTTCATCCCCGCGGGTGCGGGGAATACCAGTGCCACCCGCCAGGGGATGCCCAATAAATCGGTTCATCCCCGCGGGTGCGGGGAATACTTACCCGGCCTGTCGGCATGGACTTCTGGCAACGGTTCATCCCCGCGGGTGCGGGGAATACGTGTTCTTGAGTGCTGGGCATTGCGTAGACGACGGTTCATCCCCGCGGGTGCGGGGAATACGGCATCCCGTAGAGGAATGCCCCAACCCCAAACGGTTCATCCCCGCGGGTGCGGGGAATACGAGTGCAGTATTGGCCCAGGCAATGGCTGCTTCCGGTTCATCCCCGCGGGTGCGGGGAATACGAAATGTCGTGGATGCCCGCCAGGTCAAGCTGCGGTTCATCCCCGCGGGTGCGGGGAAT
>JBBFMG010000354.1:0-534 GCA_037478575.1 Burkholderiales bacterium
TATTCCCCGCACCCGCGGGGATGAACCGCCCTGGAGCAGGAAATACGCGCTGGCTGGCTGGTATTCCCCGCACCCGCGGGGATGAACCGCGCTGCGGTGCGCCTCCTGGGGACCATCGTGGCGTATTCCCCGCACCCGCGGGGATGAACCGCGCTTGCGCATGATGTCCTCGTGCACGAGCGAGTATTCCCCGCACCCGCGGGGATGAACCGGGGTTGCTCGACTGGTTCACCACCCTACCCGAGTATTCCCCGCACCCGCGGGGATGAACCAGGGTGGGCATACCGGCCCGGCGGGCGTGAGCCGTATTCCCCGCACCCGCGGGGATGAACCGCGCACCTGGGCGGCTATATCCCAATCGTCTGCCGTATTCCCCGCACCCGCGGGGATGAACCGAGGTCCTGAAGAAAGGCCTTGTTGGAGTTGGAGTATTCCCCGCACCCGCGGGGATGAACCGACATGATCAAGTCGCCGATCTTGGCCCCCTCGGTATTCCCCGCACCCGCGGGGATGAACCGGGGCTGATTACCATTG
>JBBFMG010000355.1:0-531 GCA_037478575.1 Burkholderiales bacterium
CTCACCGGACGTTCTGCTGTTTTGGCGCGCCCTCGTGACGGGGTGGGTGCGGGGGATTTTCGGTTCTTAGGAGGATGTTTTGCCAATCCGAACCACTCCAATCGGAAAAGGTGTTCTATATCCATTATAGCCCGAATTCTTCAAAATGCTGGCGGTGGAGGGCGTAAATCTCTTTTTTCTTTTGAGCCTGTCCAACCTTAAGGAAAAGGCGGCTGAATTGTTAGCAAAATATTCAAAGTCTGTAAGAGTTCCATTAGAGGTCTTACAAATCACTTGACTTGTGGTATTCGGAAAGAATAAAATGAAAGCATGGAATATAAGGACTATTATAAAATTCTGGGTGTTTCAAAAACAGCCAGCGAGGAAGAAATCAAAAAGGCCTACCGCAAACTGGCCATGAAATATCACCCGGACCGCAACCCCGGTGATAAGAGCGCGGAAGAGAAGTTCAAGGAGATCAATGAGGCCTACGAAGTATTGGGTGATCCGCAAAAACGCGCTCGTTACGACCAGTTGGGCGAATCCTACCAT
>JBBFMG010000356.1:0-527 GCA_037478575.1 Burkholderiales bacterium
GCCGGCGACCATGAAGGCCACGTCGTGCTCGGCGTGCATGAGGTCGTCCCACTTGGCGGTGGGCACGAGCCGCCCGAGCTTGCCGCGGAAGAAGGCGATTTGCTCGGCAAACGGCAGCTTCAGCGCTGCCGCTACCTCAGACGCGCGAGCGGCGGGCATGGTCGCGCTCCCAGTCGTCGCGGCAGTGCGACCGCGTAGCGCGGAGCAGGGGCCCCGCGCAAGCGGGGATGCGACCGCGAAGCGGGATGCCGGACTGCCTAGCCTGCGGCATGATGTTTCTCCCAGTCGTCGCGGCAGTCCGCGTCGCACCAGCGCAGCGGGGCCTTGAGCGGCTCACCGCACCAGTAGCACTGGCCGCAGTAGGGCAGGATGGGTGCTGGCGGCGTGCGGCGGCGCAGGGCCTCCTCGCGCTCCAGGCGCGCCTGGGTCAGGTCAGCCTCGTCCGCCACTTTCCGTCTCCACGTCATAGCGCCCGGCCAGATGCGCGGCGGCAAAGCCGAGCGCCATCACTTCTGCGAGCTGGTCGC
>JBBFMG010000357.1:0-518 GCA_037478575.1 Burkholderiales bacterium
GGCCATCGCGGCTGAAGCCGCTCCCACAGGGGACTGTCCCGCCTGTGGGAGGCGCTTCAGCGGCGACTGGCAGGCTCCCGATCGCGGCTGAAGCCGCTCCCACAGAAGCCCAGCCCCCGTGGGAGGCGCTTTAGCGGCGACCTTCAGGCCAAATCACTGGGCTTGCTCCATGGCCATCGCGGCTGAAGCCGCTCCCACAGGGGACTGTCCCGCCTGTGGGAGGCGCTTTAGCGGCGACCTTCCGGCTAAACCGCTGGGCTTGCTCCATGGCCGTCGCGGCTGAAGCCGCTCCCACAGCAGACTGCCCCACCTGTAGCAGGCGCTTTAGCGGCGACCTCGGGCCAGGCAAAGAGCAGCTGGCTCATGGTTGTCGCGGCTGAAGCCGCTCCCACGAGGGCCTGTCACCGCGGCTGAAGCCGCTCCCACGAGGGCCTGTCACCGCGGCTGAAGCCGCTCCCACAACAGCCTGCCTCGCCTGTGGGACGCGCTTTAGCGGCGATCCGCGGGCATCTTCAGGC
>JBBFMG010000358.1:0-504 GCA_037478575.1 Burkholderiales bacterium
AGAAAGACCGCAAAGAAGAGGCCGAGGCGCAGATCCTGCACCTGCTGGGGGATACCGACCTGGTGGTGCTGGCCCGCTACATGCAGATTCTCACCCCGCAGTTTGTGGCCCGCTACCCCCACCGCATCATCAACATCCACCACTCCTTCCTGCCGGCTTTTGTGGGGGCCAATCCCTACAAACAGGCCTATATGCGGGGCGTGAAGATCATCGGGGCCACCGCCCACTACGTGACCGAAGAACTGGATCAGGGCCCCATCATCGAGCAGGACGTGGCCCGGGTCTCGCACCGGCACGATGTGGCCGACCTGGTGCGGCTGGGGCGCGACCTCGAGCGCAACGTGCTGGCTCGAGCGGTGCAGTGGCACCTGGAAGACCGCATCATCGTGTACGGCAACAAGACGGTGGTGTTTTCATAATTGCCCTTCATGCCGTCTTCACCGTGATTGATTACACTGCTAGGTGGAGGTCTTTGAGATGTCCATGAGAAATTCTTCCATTCTC